>CAIUCS010000087.1 GCA_903897715.1 uncultured Synechococcales cyanobacterium | reverse complement strand
GCTAATGCTGAAAGCCAAAGGGCTGAAAAATTAGCGGCTTATTTACGATCGCAAGGGATTGATCCTGATAATTTGCCTATTTTGAGTACGACATTATAGTCATTGATGGATGGACTGAAGAGACTATGGTTGATGGGAATCCCTTTCCATTTGTTCGATGGACAAGTTTTGTTGATGAATTGCAGCTATGAAAAAAAAAGAAAATATCAGAAATATCAAACCTTTTCTATCCCTGCCAATTGGTCGATTATTAGTTATGGCATTCGTAGTTCAGACTGGTGTCACGGTGGGAGTGATAAGCGTCTTAACCTATCGTAGTGGTGAACAAGTCAGTCAAAACTTTGCGTCACAATTGCTCACCCAAGTCTCCCAGGAAGCTAGAAAAGACCTCAATACCTACCTTGATAATTCTACCAAAAGTATTAAAGCAAGTCAGTTGGCAGCAAATCAGGGGATTATCAACTTATCAGGTCGAGAACAGATTAAACAACATCTCTGGCGACAGATTAAACTAAACCCACAGTTGGTTGGGATTGGTTATTACGCAGGTGACATAGATTTTGGAATTGCTTACTTACGGATAACCTCTAAAATTATAAAAGAGTCAGTTTCTATCTACCGTGGAGCTCGGGAAGTTAAACAAGATCAAGTTATTTTTAATACGAATGAATTTAACGTAAGGCGTTATTTCAGCACCGATTCCCTGGGAGAACCATTAAAACTTATCTTCCAGTTTAAACACGATTTTCGTTCACTTCAGTGGCACCAAACTATTCAACGGTCAGGTAATGCGGGTTGGATACCTATTCATCTGAGTAAAATTGTTCCTTTTTTTACCCTTACCGGATTCTACAAGGTTACTATTGGAAAGGAAAAAATGGGGGTATTTAACACTGCCACCCTACTCCTCACGGTGAGTGAGTTTCTACAAAAACTCAACTTTTCTCCCAACGGGCAGGTATTTATTATGGAAGGGTCTGGTGAGTTGATTGGAACTTCAGTTCCTGCGGAAGCTGAAGTTAGTCATAGGGTCAATGGGGTAACAACCCGTCTTCACGCCATTGATAGCAAGGATGATTGTACCCGGTATGTCGCACAACAGCTACTGAAGAAAGTACGCCGATTTTCTACGGTAAGTCAACCCGTTCAGATGCAGGTACAGGTTAAGGGGGAGACCTTATCCGTTCAGATGACCCCCTATCGCCAACCTGGTCTCAATTGGTTCTTGGTTACCATGATACCAACCTCTGACCTGATGGCAGAGTTTCGAGCAAACCAATACCGTACCATCAGCATTTCAGCGGTGGCGTTGCTTATTTCAGTAATGTTCGCTTGGTGGGTCACTCGTCGCGTTACCCAACCGTTACAACAATTGACCACACTCAGTGAGGCGATCGCCCAAGGTGAATTCAGGGAAGATATGCCAGTGAGTAATATAGAGGAAATACAGAGATTAAGTCATTCATTTCGTCAAATGGTGAGGGATTTAGCCATGGGAGAACAATTGCGCTCTACCTTTACCAAGGAACTAGAGCAACAGGTGAAAGTAAAGACACTTTTGCTCAATGAAGCGAAAGAATCTGCAGAAGCAGCAAATCAGGCTAAAACCAACTTTCTGGCCACCATGAGTCATGAACTGCGAACCCCATTGAACGTTATTTTGGGTTTCACTCAAGTGTTACAGCACAACCCGACTGGTTTATCCAAAACCCAGCGTTCCCATTTACAAGCTATCTATAAAAATGGGAGTCATTTGCTTAATTTAATCAATGACATTTTAGACCTGACCCGAATTGAAAAAGGTCATGCTTCCCTTGCTGTCCATCCCGTTGACCTGGATCCATTCCTGGATTCTCTGTTAGCCATGTTTAGACCCCAGGCAAGTGGCAAAGGGTTAAGTCTTCAACGGATCTCCCACCCTCATCCGAGACGAGTAATATTAGATGGTCGGAAAGTACAACAGATACTAATGAATTTAATGGATAATGGGATTAAATTCACCCGGCAGGGGAACATCACCCTTCGTGTTGGTCAATGGGGAGAAGAAGACAATGCCAGTTCCCCCTCTAATTCATTAATCACCCTTTACATTCAGGTGGAAGATACGGGTATAGGGATGAGCCCATCAGAGTTGGCGCGGCTCTTTCAACCCTTTACCCAGACAAATGGGGGACAGTTGTTAAAACAAGGCGTTGGCTTGGGGTTATCCATCAGTCAGTCCCTAGCACAATTAATGGGAGGACGTATCACAGTTACCAGCGAATTGGGAAAAGGAAGTTGTTTCCGGTTAGAAATACCATGTTCGGTTGCTACTCAACAACCAGCAGAGTATGAACATCCTGTCACACTAAAATCTGACTATCACCCTAATAGCCATTATCGAATATTAGTGGTGGATGACCAGGCAGACAATCGGATGGTATTAGCCCATCTACTGTACCCATTGGGACTAGAAGTCATGGAAGTCAGTAATGGAACAGATGCAATTCATCAATGGCAACAGTGGCATCCCCATTTAATATTCATGGATTTGCGGATGCCAGACATGGATGGTTATGAAGCGACTCGATGCATACGGGAATTAAGCCATCACCAACCAGAAGTAATGAACCCTGTCATTATTGCCCTCACAGCCCATATCTTTCCAAAGAATCATGACCAAGCTATAGCCGCCGGATGTGATGATTTTATAGCTAAACCAATCCAGGTAAAGGAGTTATATGGCAAATTAGCCCATTATTTAGGAATTCATGACATTCCTATTTCGGAAGAACCAAGTAGTCCGTTACCGTCCCCCTCGGTATTACTGGAATCACTTCAATCAATGCCGGAAGAATGGACTCGTAAACTACATCGGGCAGCAAATTTAGGACATGATGGGTTGATTATGGAATTGCTGACCCAAATTCCCTCTGAACATCAAGGACTGGCAATGATGTTGGAAGCGTGGAGTTATGGATATGATTTTGGACGGGTGCTGGAGTTGATTGAGTTAACGGGTCTGGAAAATTTAGAGGGAGTGAAATTTAAGCTAAATCGATCCTAATCCCCTGATGCCTAACAGTCAAGTTTCTCGCTGTATCCTCCAGGGCAACCGCACACAAAACTTTATTTATCAATAAGAGCCAATTTTCATCACCTTATTGCAAAATTCTCATTAGTTAGGGCTTATTGAGAATAAAGATCTTCTAAACTAAAACTAGTGTTTTTAATATTGAGGTGCACCATATATAGTGTGTTAAGAAACGTATGCGGTTGCCCTTTGTAACCAACACTCCTACAGGGGGCGACCTTGAGCCACTGGGGAGAATTGTTGCGTCGTCACTGGAATTATGCTCTAGGGCAGAGATTAGCCTAGTTGCGTCGTACCAGATCTCAGTTCGACCGTTGCAGTCTGATAAGTGAGCCAATTGGGGATATTCCAAGCAACGTAGATTACTCGGCTAACCTTAAAGAAACGAAAGGATTATTTTCTGAGTACAAGGAGATTTATGCTGACTGCCAACAACAGAATGGAATGGGGTTGGATAAATCTTGGAAGGGGTGGTTAATTCCTGATAAAACTGGTACGAGAGGAGGTAAGCCTAGATTTCAGAAACAGGGGGATATTTGTTCTTTACCTTGCCTAGAGTCAATGCCCAAAGGCTGGAGTGCACTTAGCAGATGGCATAGTAAAGCTGTCAAAAATTGGTGAGATTCCAGTTGTCCGCCACCGTCCAATCCCTGACGGGTTTCCCATCAAACAAGCAACCATTCTCGGAAACACAGTTTGCCCATCAAGTTTATAATAGGATGATTCTAGTTGAAGGAAGGGGTAAGGAATTGACTACAATTCCACAAGGTGAACAGCGGTCTGTCAGTCAACGTAAAAATCCTGATTGGGATTGGCCCTTTTGGCCACTATTACCGCTTTATCCTTATGGTCAACGACGTACTGTATTGAGGGAAATAGTCCCGGACACGATTTGGGTTTTGGAACAAATTCAAGGTGTACTTTATGTAACGGTTCCCATCCGTATGACAGTGGTGAAATTACAGATGGGTGGTTTATGGGTTTATGCTCCGGTTGCTCCAACCCCAGAGTGTATTCGTTGGATGAATCAATTAGTTGATCGCCATGGACCGGTAAAATTTATTATTTTACCTACCGTATCCGGTATAGAGCATAAAATATTTGTTGGACCCTTCGCCCGTTACTTCCCTTCCGCCCAGGTATTTGTAGCCCCTCACCAATGGAGTTATCCCCTTAACCTGCCGTTGAGTTGGTTAGGATTACCCAGTAGACGGACTACAACCCTGCCCGCTAATGGTCAGGGGATTCCCTTCATTGATGAGTTTGATTATGAACTATTAGGTCCCATTGAATTAGGGTTAGGTTGCTTTCTAGAAGCAGTGTTTTATCATCGACCCACCCATACCTTATTGACAACTGATACTATCATTGCAATTCCGGAAGAGCCGCCCCCTGTTGTCCAGCTTGACCCCTACCCATTATTATTTCATGCCAGGGATCATGGGTTAGACCTCATCATTGATAGCCCGTCCCACCGATGCAAAGGGTGGCAACGCATCTGTCTTTTTGCCAACTATTTTCGTCCTAGTGCTGTGGATGCGGTGTCCTTGTCTACGGGGTGGAAACAAGCCCAACATGGGGGCGATCGCTCTTCAAAGGCTTATTTTGGCCTTTTCCCCTTTCATTGGCAGTCCAACTGGCATGAGTCATTTTTGATCCTTCATAACCAGGGGCGCCCATTCGTTGCTCCTATTTTACAAACGTTAATCCTCAATCGGGGAGTTAGTACCACCCTTCACTGGGCAGACCGGGTCGCAAAGTGGGATTTCACTCAAATTATCCCCTGTCACTTTCAAGCCCCAGTTACATCAACTCCTTCTATATTTCGAGAGGCTTTTTCCTTTTTAGAATCATCATCCACCCAGTCTATGAGTAATCGGGGAGAAATCCACCAAACTGACTTTGCTTGTATTCAACAAATCGAAGCCTTTTTGTCCGCCATTTTGCCACCACGGGAAAATTAATTCTTTCATTCAATTTTTGGTTAAACTATAGAAGATCCATGGCTGAGGTGAATTATGGAAATTGGGGTACCCAAGGAAACCAAAGATCAAGAATTTCGCGTCGGATTAAGCCCCAGTAGTGTCCGAGTTCTCCATGAAAACGGTCACACTATCTTTGTGGAGACCGGTGCCGGGGTAGGTGCCGGGTTTACAGATCAAGATTATCAACAGTCGGGGGGAACCATTGTTAAACAAGCTGCTGATGCCTGGTCGCGGGAGTTCATTGTTAAGGTTAAGGAACCCTTGGTTACTGAATATGAACGACTTAGAAAAGGGCAATTATTGTTTACCTATCTTCATTTAGCCGCCGATCGCCAACTGACTGAACGGCTAATTGAAGCTGGCACCACTGCCATCGCCTATGAAAATGTAGAACTTGGTGATCGTCGTCTGCCCCTACTCATCCCCATGAGTATTATTGCCGGTCGGTTAGCAGTACAAGCAGGGGCTCGTTATTTAGAACGACAGCAAGGGGGACGGGGAGTATTACTAGGAGGGGTACCCGGTGTGAGCCCCGGTAGAGTTGTTATATTGGGGGGTGGTATTGTTGGAACCGAGGCAGCCCGAATTGCCGTTGGGATGGGAGCGCGGGTACACATATTGGATGTGAATGTAGACCGTCTATCTTATTTAGAAACCATTTTTGGTTCTCGTGTAGAGTTACTTTATAGCAATTCTAGTCATATTGAATCCGTAGTTCAGGATGCCGACCTTCTCATTGGGGCTGTTTTAGTGCCTGGACGACGGGCTCCTATTCTTGTATCCCGTTCCCTGGTTGAACAAATGCGTCCGGGATCAGTATTAATTGATGTAGCCATTGATCAGGGGGGATGTATCGCCACCCTCCGTCCCACATCCCATAGTTCCCCCACCTATACCGAAGCCGGTGTAGTCCATTATGGTGTACCGAATATGCCCGGAGCTGTTCCATGGACGGCAACCCAAGCGTTGAACCACAGTACGTTACCCTATGTGTTGAAGTTGGCAAATTACGGATTAGCTGCTCTCAAAAAAGATGCTTCATTGGGTAAAGGATTAACCATTCAAAATCATCAAGTTGTTCATTCCGTTTTACAAGAAGTTTTTCCAGATTTACCTGGTTCTTGAATCAGTTAGCCTTTGATGGAGTCACCACTCTACTGCATTCGATCAATGGTGCGATACTGAATCGCCTCTGCCACATGGGACATTTGTAATGTTGCTGAATCCCCCAAATCAGCAATAGTTCTTGATACTTTAAGAATGCGATCAGTGGCACGGGCTGATAATCCTAGTTTACGAATGGCAGCTTCTAGCAAAACCCGGGTTGATTCGTCTAACTGACACCACTGTTTTAAATGTCGGCTTTGTAGTTCCGCATTACAGCGAAGCGTTAATTGAGCTTGCTCAAATCGATTCCGGGCTCGTTCTCTGGCTATTTGTACCCTTTTGCGGACTTCTAAGGAAGATTCCCCTGCACTTTGGTGGGTCATTTCCTCGGGTTTAAGTCGGTTTACCCCCACTTGTAAATCAATCCGGTCCATGAGGGGACCCGATAACTTAGCCCAATAACTTTCCCGTTGACGGGGAGAACAGGAGCATGGTTGTAATGTATCTCCAAAGTAACCACAAGGGCAGGGATTGGTGCTGGCAACCAGGGTAAACTGGGCTGGAAAACATACCGTCTGACGGGTTCGAGCAATGTTAACTTGTCCGTCCTCTAAGGGTTGACGCAAAAAATCAAGCACATCACGCTTGAATTCTGTTAATTCATCCAGAAAAAGAACACCCCGATGGGCTAAAGAAATTTCACCGGGACGGGGAAAAGTACCACCCCCCACAAGGGATGGACCAGAGGCGGAATGGTGGGGACTACGAAAGGGGCGATCGCGAATTAAACTTCCCTGATTCCGCAATAGTCCGGCGACTGAATGAATTTGGGTAACCTCTAAAGCTTCGGCAAAACTCAGTGGAGGTAAGATGGACGGTAAACGTCTGGCCAGCATGGTTTTACCGCTGCCAGGTGGTCCTACAAAAATTAAATTATGACCGCCGGCGGCGGCTATTTCCAATGCACGTCGGGCATGGGATTGCCCTTTAACTTCTTTAAGGTCTAGTCCATTAGGTTGGGTACAGGTTAGCTCTTCCAACCCATCCACCTTTATGGGGCTATAACGATGGGGTTGATTGAGGAAATCTGCCACATCCGCCACATGCTTAAACCCATAGACTAATAATCCATCCACCAGGGCTGCTTCTTGGGCATTATCCCGGGGTAGTACCAACCCTTTAATCCCCAAACTACGGGCGGTAGCTGCAATTGCCAGTACCCCGGCAATTGGGCGTAATGTCCCATCCAAAGAAACTTCCCCCAAAAATAAATAGTCTTCCAATAGTTCAAGATTCACCTGTTCCGAAGCTGCCAAAATTCCCACACTAATGGGCAAGTCAAAACTGGGACCTTCTTTACGTAAATCTGCCGGGGTAAGGTTAACTACGATTTTACGCATAGGAAAAGCATAACCAGCATTCTTCAATGCGGCTCGAACGCGCTCTCGGGATTCTTGAACGGCGGTATCGGGCAAACCAACCACAACGATTCCTGGTAAACCACCTGACACATCCACTTCCACCCCCACCTTGACGGCGTTGATCCCAAATAAAGATGCACTCCAAATTCGTGCCAGCATAACCATAGCTCCTAATACTTGTGTTTTCCATTTTGATTAGGATTCCCATAACTTGGATAAATGTTTCAAATGGGAAAGGAATAGTTGGTATGGCTGTCATCCTTTGGAGAAGGTAGTCCAAAACAAATAAGGATGTACCCAACGAAGTGCGGCACATCCTTACCCAAAAATCATTATCTCCTTGGCATTACCGGCATTATTTATCTGGTAATTTCCCGCACAACGGGTTGACCATCAATTACTTCCCCCACTAACACCAAATCGGCAACATCAACAAATAATCCATTCTCTAAAACCCCAGGGATATTATTTAAGGTCTTCTCTAATTCCCCAGGATTATCAATCCGATCAAACTTAACATCCAGTACTAAGTTGCCCTGGTCAGTGACTACCGGACCTGCTTTTTTAACCCCCATGCGGAGTTGCGGTCGTCCTCCCAAGTTGGTAATTGCCTTGGTTACGGGAGAAATGGCCATGGGTAGCACTTCCACTGGTAACAGAAAAGTAGAGCCAAGGTCTGTAACCAATTTTGTACTATCTACCACAACAATGAACCTATCAGCAAGTGCATCAATGATTTTTTCCTGAGTGTGAGCCGCTCCTCCCCCTTTAATTAAATTGAGATGGGGATCAACTTCATCGGCACCGTCAATGGCAACATGGATCCTATCAACCTCATCTAGGGTGACAAGGGGAATGCCATATTCTTTAGCAAGAACTCTAGATTGAAAAGAAGTGGGAATCCCCTTGATATTTTTTAAGTCTCCGTTTTGGAGGCGATCGCCAATAAATTGAATGGCGTAAGCCATCGTAGACCCCGTACCCAATCCAACAACAGAGCCAGATAAAACCCGAGCGGCAGCCGCCTTACCCACTTCTTGCTTCATGAGGATAATAGGGTCAATTGATGAACTCATAAACTAAATCTCTCAGAAAAAGTAACGAAAATTCTATTAAAATCAATGATGCCATGGAATATACCCCATTGATCATCGATCCCCATCCATCTGTTTATTGCAACCAACACATCATTCCAAACATGAAACACGATCATACGATAACCACCTTGGGTGGTACCTGCGCTATTTTTATGGGGGTTTCCTACTTCCTAGGGGGTGCTTCATATTTATTGAACTCTGCCCGACAAGCAATCAATAATTATACCTACTGGGAATCCTTAGCTAAGGATAACCGGGCTGAGATTTTATTTCATTTCAGCCTCACCTTGGTTGGATTATTTGGATTAGCCGTTGTTCCGGCAGTCACAACATTCTTCAATGGACGGGTTGGGCAGTGGTTTATTTGGATCAACAACTTAGCTTATGTTGGATTTGGAGTCAGCTTAATTGAACACCTGCGGGCTATCCGAATTTTGCCAGAATGGACAAAGTCGTTTATGGCTGATGCCATCAATCGCCCTGCCATTGTATCAACCCACTTAAGCCTAGAATTAGACCCGGATCACTGGTTGCAGTTTGGTGTAGTGGGGCTTTGGGTCTTCATGGTGAGCTGGTTGGCTGGTCGGCATCAACTGTGGTCTAAAACGTTTACCTGGCTTGGCTTATGCACCGCAGTTTCCTACTGGCTAGTGGTATTTGGTATTGCATTTCGTACTAGTGTACTTATCTTGGTGGGGGGTAGCGTGGGAGGGTTGATTCTCATGCCAATCTGGTATATTTGGTTGGGTCGGATTTTAAGAAAATAAAAGCCTCAAGCTTCTACTTGAGGCTCTAGGGTGCATCTACCCGTTACATTTTTCCAACATAGTGCTGGGGATCAGGAAGTTTTTGAATTTCCCCATATGAGTTTGTTTCAAAAAATGTATTTTAGCCAGTCGTTGGGCAGTATTCTTTACCCTGACTTTGGTCACGGGGGACGACCTCATGGCATTCCTAAAACTTCCTCTTCACTTCATCCTAGGGACGAATGTGTCTTAAAATCGAATCAGCATGGAAACCATTACTCCCTGGACTAACTTTCATTTATCCGCAAGTTAAAGGTATTTTTGGCAAAATGGTGCTTCTACCCATCTCCTCTCTATTTTCACGGATCCATCAATTAACAGTGTCAGGATTCCTGTCTACTATTGTTTCCCCATATTTATTACCTGTATTGCCAAGTGTGACCCATTCCCCGGGGCAACGTGTGTCCCCATCCCTGGTTAAACCGGTTTCTAACCCTGTTCGTTCCCTCCGATTTGTCGTCATACCCACTGATCCAGTATCTCCCAAATCTTCTAATCCCATTGCATCCCCCCCAGCCCCTGACCGTCTGCCGGTGGCTTTAGCCAATGGGGTTCGTCGTCAAGTTGCACTTCAGCTCCAACTCCCAATCCAAGCTTTACGGATTACTTCCTTTAGTCGGGAAAATTGGACAGATGGTTGTTTAGGGCTTAAAACCTCCAACTTGTGCCCATCCGTAATTGTTCCTGGATGGCGCATTCAGTTATCCGCTGCCGCTCAAAATTGGTTTTATCGCACTGATGAACAGGGAGGAATGATTCGTGCTGAACGATTTGAAACCATGGGAACTCTGCCCAATGGAATTCAGAATGCGGTTTTAGCAATGGCATCTCAACGAACAGGAACGTTAATTCATGAGCTGACCATTGGCAACAGCCGTCCCCAACGGTGGAATCATTGTTTGGGGCTACCCAGTCCGAGGGAAACTTGTAGTTTAGTCCCAACCCCAGGCTGGCAGGTAGTTGTCAGTAATGTCAAACAATACTGGATTTTCCACGTTGATCAGGACGGAAAACGAATTCGATTAAATTCAACCATCAGTGGTTATGGCAGCATTGCTCCGGAATTTTTAACTGAAGGAAGTGACTGGCTGCCGGTCAATACTAGTCCTGCAATTGTATTTCAATCAATTCAGATGAGTAAGGCATCTGGTGTGACAAATCAATTTGTTCTTCAAGGGGATGGGCAATTACTACGGATCAAGATTGTGGGTAATCGTTATACTCCTGCCCAGCGAATTGCTATTCTTTCCTCTCAACAAATTAAACAATTCCGTGACCTTCTTACTCAGCAACAGTTCAATGAATTTAATGAATTCAACTTTCCACCAACCCCAGAGGCTATTCATGATTCTAAGGTATTGCTCTTTGGTTCTCAAACTAAACTCCAATACTCTGATATTCAACAACGTCAATTACCCATGTCACTTCAGCGTATTGTCCAGACTTGGAATATGCTAACTTCTTTAAAGGATGAACCCAAGACCTAATAACATACCAAAACTAAAGTGAAGTGCCACTGCCATAAACTTACATTGACTAACCTTTTGGGGTTGATTATGGTTTACAAGGACATGGCGGCATAGACGAACTGCAAGGGGTAGGGTGACTAGGATTGAAGATGTCCATAAGGGGAATTGACCTAAAATTATGAATATCATGGGCAAACTATAATTAAACCCACAAAGCCAAGGTAATAAATAGGCAGATTTAGCAGTCCCCAGTCGCACAATGGGCGATCGCTTACCGGCCGCCCGGTCGTCTTCTAACTGATGAAAATGGGAACAAAATAAAATCAAACTGGTGGTCAACCCAATGGTTACTGATGCCGCCAAGTTGGTGGAAGACCAGCTTTTTGTTTGGCTATAGTAAACTGCACTCAGTGCTAAAGGTCCATAACAAATGAAACAAATTAATTCTCCCCATCCCTGATACCCCAATCGAAACGGGGGACCTTGGTAGCAATACCCCAGAAAACAACATAACAAAATTAGTCCTAACACAATCCCGTCCTTTTGCCACCAAGTGATCGTTAAAATACCACTAATTCCCAAACAAAGGCATCCATTCCCTAACCAGTAAATGAGGGGTTTATTTCCAGTCAAATTAACCAAGGAATGGGCTTTGTTCACATCAATCCCT
This sequence comes from uncultured Synechococcales cyanobacterium, assembly GCA_903897715.1. GTDB lineage: Bacteria > Cyanobacteriota > Cyanobacteriia > CAIUCS01 > CAIUCS01 > CAIUCS01. Next base: position 1,607 of record CAIUCS010000087.1, on the reverse strand, counting down.
GTTTCTGAGTCAAAGACATCATTGCTTAAATTACTCCATGCCACAATGAGGATTGCTGCCATTAAAAATATCCAAAAGATTAACCAGTTAATTGATATTCCTTCTTTGGATGCCACGGCAGTTCCAACCCAGATGGGGATCACAGCAACAGCATACATGGGGGGTTTGATTGCTGCCATCCATAACTTGTTCTGATGATTAGCAACCATTGATGTTGTTTTAGAAGTCATAACAAAACCATAGAAATTGTTTAAAACCCGTTTTCCAAAAAAGTTGTTCATTGAAAGCCTCACCCAAATCAGGGGCTATCCATATTAAAATTAAAAGTCAATGTACCCCCGGTGGTGGTTGGGGATTATGCACTAATTTATTTCCAATTTAACTCTAACTTGGTTTGAAATCTCAGTTGAATAATTATGCAATTTATTGATCAGGTTGAAGTCGAAGTCTATGCCGGTAAGGGGGGTGATGGGATTGTTGCCTTTCGACGGGAAAAGTATGTACCAGCCGGAGGACCCTCTGGTGGAAACGGGGGTAAGGGCGGGTCTGTGATTTTACAAGCTTCCGCTAATTTACAGACCCTTTTAGACTTCCAATATGCTCATCAGTTTAAAGCCGAAGATGGGCAGCGGGGAGGTCCCAAAAATATGACCGGTGCCAATGGTGGCGATCGCATTCTCAAAGTTCCCTGCGGCACTATTGTCTATGAAGCAAATTCGGGTCAACTACTCGGAGATTTGGTAGACGATCAACAAACTCTGTCGGTAGCTGCTGGAGGGAAGGGCGGGTTAGGCAATCAATATTTCCTGAGTAATCATAACCGTGCCCCTGGACATGCCCTTCCTGGTTTACCTGGGGAACACCGACGATTACGTTTAGAGCTAAAGTTATTAGCTGAAGTTGGTATTATCGGACTGCCTAATGCGGGAAAATCCACCCTAATTTCCGTCCTTTCCTCCGCCCGTCCTAAAATAGCTGATTATCCATTCACCACTCTCATTCCCAATTTAGGGGTTGTGAGAAAACCATCGGGGGATGGCACGGTATTTGCTGATATTCCCGGTTTAATCGAGGGTGCCCATTTGGGGGTTGGTTTGGGGCATGACTTTCTGCGACATGTGGAACGAACTCGTTTATTACTCCATTTAATTGATGTAACGGTCGATGACCCCATGGGTTCCTATGGCATTATTCAAGATGAGCTGAGTGCCTATGAACCCGACCTCACTAACCGTCCTCAGGTAATTGCCTTAAATAAAATCGATGCAGCAACCAATGAACCTCATGTGGAACAAATCGCAACCAACCTAAGAGAACTTAGTAGTTGTCCTGTATTTTTGATCTCTGGCGTTTCCCAACGTGGGTTGGAACCCATGCTCAATGAAATTTGGCGACAAATTGATACTCACAGCTTACCCCCGTTTCACTGCTAGGGTTAATCCATCAGCGATGGGAACCATGCTAATGTTTACCCGTTGATCATGATGTAGTTGATGGTTGAAGTTACGGATGGCAACGGTACGGGGGTCTAAAATAGTGGGATCAGCTACATCCCCATGCCATAAAACATTATCAATGGCAATGATTCCCCCGACTCGAATTAGTTT
>CAIUCS010000086.1 GCA_903897715.1 uncultured Synechococcales cyanobacterium | reverse complement strand
TTAGTTAAGTTGTTGATTGACTTAGTGTGACCCGGACGGGGAAAAAGAAAATAATCCTGATGTTGGTGACGCTGTAGAGGAATTACCCAGAAGTCACCTTGGCTATGAGATTGAAATAAGGGAGGTTCTTTTACAACATTATTCATCTGAACAGGTTGTGCATAGGGTTCCAATATTTCGGGTGATTGGTTATAGATATTCAATACCCGCTCCCAGGAAAGCTCTGGAGGTAGACTTAGATACTGTTGATAGTTTGAGTGATTGACCGAGGAAGGATGAAGAATCCCCTGCTTCAATTCATTAAGCTGTGTTTCCAAAGTCTTTATCTCTTGCTGTAAGCCAAGAGTAGTATCAATGTTTTGGTCAATCATACAAATACGAAAAGATTAATTTTTGGAATAAAATAAGCTGCCAAAAGAATTAGTTTTAGATTGAATTAGTTTTAGATTAGTGGGATGGAAATTAATAGTTCATTGTAATTGTATATGTTGAAAATCGTCCTGTAATAGGGTTAAGGGTTAAAAAGGGGCGATCGCCTATTCTTATCATTGATAAATTGTTGAAGTGCTTTGTGCCGCAATGAAGAACATAACCAGAGCAGTTTTTGTGGCTACCATCGTCTGCAAGTGATCTACTATTTTAGGAATGTGTTGAATCAAAGCCGCAATGTTTTCATCAAAACTCATGTAGTATGTCCCTTCTTAATTCATTTTGAATTTACCCCGTAGGTTTACATCAGAATCCAACCTTTCTCCATCGGTTTTGCCTCACATTATCTACTTATAAAAAAATAATACAAAACAAACCGTTTTTATGTTAAGTTTTGTAAAATTATGTCCGTACACTTTTATGGTAGTCCAAAATTAATGTATAATAATATACTTTAAATAAATGACGCTAGTGAAAGATAGATAGGTAAGAAAATCTCGCCCAACTATTTCAGTTGAATTTTGGGTAAGTCGTTTATCATCAATTTCTGGAAAGAATGAAACAACTAAAAAGACAACACTAAACGAAACCCAATATTCAGGTTCCAGTTATCTTGATTGTCCCTATCACCATACGCAGAACGAATGAACTCGGCATTGAAGTCCCAAGAACCGCCCCGCAGTGCCCTATAACTCTGATCACCCCCTGTCAACCAAGCACTCCCATCCGTTGGCACTCCTTCATAACTGTTATGCCAATAATCTTCCATCCATTCCCATACATTGCCATGGATATGATAGAACCCCATGGATTGGGATAAAGACTATTCCCATCCATGGTTCTTTCTCGGTTCTCTCCCTTAGGTGCATTACCGTAAGAATAGTTTCCATCATAATTTGCCACCTCAGGGGTAATGGTGGCTCCACAACTAAAAGGAGTGGTAGTTCCTGCACGGGGAAGAAGATGTAGCGCTTATCGCCGTAGACAAAACCTCTATGCTAAGAATACGGAAGGATTACAAAGCAGTCTATGATCCAGATGTACTCTCTTGCCTTGCCAATTTGAGCAATGACGAAGTATTTAACGTGAGTTCGGGCTGGTTGACTGACAAAAGTTGTACGCCCTCACCCCCAACCCCTCTCCCAAGAGGCGAGGGGAGCCGAGCCACCCCTCCGGTTCCCTCTCCCATCGGGAGAGGGCTAGGTGAGGGCTTTCGGGGTTTTGGCTGAGAAGTTTTGTCAGTCAATCAGGAGTTCGGGTTAAGAAGCGGAAGGCAAGCCCACTCCATAATCAAAGAAGGCTTCTTTGGTTGGTGACAATAGGCAATAAGCCCACAAATGATATTGATCAGTCTACCGATCATCCATCGGGTGGGGTTCCCCAATGGGAAGCCAATGAATGACTGGTAGGGGTAGGAGGGTGCTAAGGTTTGTAATTAAAACCAAAATCCATAAGTTATTAAAGTTAGACTCTGTAATTCCCAACCAATGGGTGATTAATGCTCCCCATTCATAAGACAGCAAGGACGCTAAATTACAGATGGACATGAGTAATGCAAATAAACTGGCTTCAACCCCTGGGGGGCATAGTCGTGCAGCTAACACTAAAACGGGCATATAGGCAATTTGTCCCATAACCGTTAGAACCAAATTGTCTCCAATACTGAACCATTCATCACTAATGCCCATGGAACGGTTTAGGTGGGTCACTAGCAACAACATCGACATCCCTAGTCCGGCAGATAATATGGTTGTCCAAATAAAGATCACCCGAAACGGCACTACTTTGAACCATCGTTGAAAAGCCCAAACTCCTATGAGGGAGGCTAAACTAGTTACCAATCGAAGCCGTCCTAAAAATTCGGGTTGAAAGCCCAGTTCATTGGTGGTAAAAAAGAAAAATGCAGATTCAGCGTTGGGGGTGGCTTGCCAAATAAAAACGAAGGATGTGGGTAACCAAATTGACCGTAACCGCACTGCTCCCCACAGCTCATGGAATTGGTTACGGATTTGCTGCCAACTAGAGGATTCCATGACTGGAGATTCATCAATGAAAATAGCTGAAAAAGCCACTATCATCGGGAAAATAGCAGTGATTGCAAACACACCCCGACTGGAGAACTGTTCTAATAAAGACCCGCTAAAGTAAGCAGTGAGGATACCTCCCACTGCAGTTGAACCCCAGCAAAGGGACTGCAATGTACCAGATGCACTGATGGATTCTGTCCTAACCCGTTCTACAACCAAAGAGTCAACAATGACATCACTCACTGCAACAGCAAGGGAACTAAGAGCCATGGCAATAAGAGCTTGGGTCGGGGTTTGAACCAAAACTGCCATAGCAACCCAAGCAGCCATTCCCAAAACTCCAGAAAGGATTAGATAGGGACGACGCTTATAACCTGCAATGGGTAATCCGTCAGAAATGAAGCCAAATAATGGCTTCACCACCCATGGTAAGGCGGCAACCCCCAACATGGCAGAAACTTGGGTTGGGCTAAGAGCCATTTCATCTTTAAGGAAAAAACCCACCGCCAACCGAGCCAACCCTAAAATCCCTTGTACGAGATAAACCATTAAAATGGCTATCAGTTCAGCACTGGGGTCATGACCTAAAAATAATGCTTGCTTAATGAGTTGCTGCAAGCGACTAATATTGGTTGAAAGATAGGTCATGAATTTGAAGAACCATTAAAACCGATATACTAATTTTATAGCCTAATTTCCCAAGTTGGTTTTCCCTGCCGATTGGACGGATGATTTAGTCAGCAGGAGCCATGGAAAATAGGGTAGTTCACGAAAACTTAAATTAGGTTTCTCAGGTTAATACTGGGGGATTGGTTGGGAAACATCTGATACCGTGAGGGGTTCCCCATGAAGTTGGCGACGTTTTAAGTTTGCCCCTAATCCTCGCAATTTATACTCTAATTGTTCATAACCACGATCTAAATGATGTAACCCCTTGATCACCGTAGTGCCATCAGCGGCTAGTCCAGCCAGTACCAACGCAGCGGAAGCTCGTAGGTCAGTGGCTAGTACGGGGGCACCAGACAAAAAAGGGACTCCACGAACAATGGCAAGATTACCCTTCACTCGAATATCAGCACCAAGACGGTTGAGTTCGGCAACATG
>CAIUCS010000085.1 GCA_903897715.1 uncultured Synechococcales cyanobacterium | reverse complement strand
GAGTTAAAAATGAACCAAAAGCAATTAGAACTACTGCGCACAGACTTGGCAATTGCGAAAACGGATGGCTTACTGGCTACAGTGGAAGAAATAAATAACTTCAAATTAATAGTGGCACTGGTTCCGGGGGTTAGTCCTGAGGCATTGAAGGCTGCTGCCGAACGGTTGTTACAAAAAATTTCAGTGGGGGCTGTGGTATTGGGGTCATCCCCCGAAGTAGATAAGGTTAGTTTGGTTGCTGCCTTTAGTCCTGAGGTTACCCCGAAAGGACTCCATGCTGGTCAGTTTATTGGTGGGATTGCTAAAAAATGCGGTGGGGGTGGGGGTGGTAAGCCTAACCTTGCCCAAGCGGGGGGACGGGATGTTACCCAGTTACCATTGGCTTTGGCTGAGGCTAAGGCAGAGTTGGTCACTCGTTTGAGTGCTGGAGCCCAGTGACCTACTGCCCCCTGTATTAAACCTAGGGATTTGGTTGTGGGTGATTGTGCCTTGGGGGGATTGGGGTCATCGCTAGGTTTTAGAAAGCTGATTCCCAGTTTCATTTCATGTTAACGTGAAAGTAAACAATCACTCCTACACTCCTCCGTGGTACCCATTTCCTCCACTCCCCATTTATCCCCGATTTCTGAGCTTCGTCTACAGGTTCGTGCCTTACAGCCCCAACTAACCCAATGGCGACGGCAACTACACCGATACCCAGAACTAGGGTTTAACGAACATCTCACTGCGGGGTTTATTGCTCAAAAACTTCAAGAATGGGGAATTAGCCATCAAACGAAGGTTGCAACTACTGGCATCGTTGCAACCATCCCTGGTGATGGCGAAGGACCCGTACTTGCTATCAGGGCAGATATGGATGCACTGCCCATTCATGAGGAAAATGAGGTTGATTACCGCTCTTGTCATGATGGGAAAATGCATGCCTGCGGTCATGACGGTCATGTGGCGATCGCCCTAGGCACAGCTTATTATTTAGCCCATCATTCCCATACCTTTAATGGGGTAGTCAAAATCATTTTTCAACCCGCTGAAGAGGGTCCTGGGGGAGCGAGACCCATGATTGAAGCTGGAGTGCTACGGAATCCTGATGTGGATGGCATCATTGGTTTACATCTATGGAATAACCTTCCCATTGGAACCGTGGGGGTTCGGTCTGGTGCTTTAATGGCAGCCGTGGAGGGGTTTAGTTGTAAAATTTTTGGCAAGGGCGGGCATGGAGCAATGCCCCATCAAACAATTGACTCAATTGTGGTGAGTGCCCAAGTCATTAATGCCTTACAAACCATTGTTGCTCGGAATATTGACCCCATTGCTGCTGCGGTGGTAACCGTTGGGAAACTCCATGGAGGTACTGCCATGAATGTAATTGCAGACACAACGGAAATGCATGGTACAGTCAGATATTTTGACCCAGCATTACAAGCTTATTTCAAGCAACGCATAGAGCAGGTGATTCGTGGGGTTTGCCAAAGTCATGGGGCTGAATACCACTTGAATTATTGGCATCTTTATCCTCCGGTAATCAATGATTGTTTCATGGCAGAATTAGTGCGGTCAGTAGCGGCAACAGTGGTTGAAACCCCTGTGGGTATCGTACCGGATTGTCAAACAATGGGGGGAGAGGATATGTCGTTCTTTTTACAAGCAGTACCTGGCTGCTACTTTTTTCTGGGATCAGCCAATTCCCATCGTCACCTTAATTTTCCCCATCATCATCCCCGGTTTGATTTTGATGAATCGGCATTACCCATGGGTGTGGAATTATTTATCCGATGTGTAGAGAAATTTTGTGGTTAGGTATGCGTTAGGTCATCAATGGATTGCTAGTCCACCCTCTTATCTAGCAGTCCAAGCTGTCTCCGAGGTTGATACAACCCTCAATGCCCTTGATCCAATTGCAGCCATTGGCGTATCCCTAACTGGCGTGATTCCGTTCGAGATACTAAGAAATGTATCCTTCTCCAAAAAATATCCTTAAGCTGTGTTACCATCCCGTCTTAAGTTATTGATAGAAAATTAAAACCAATGTCTAAAATTCCAACACCTATACTTGTGGCTCTATCCACCCTTCCACTTTGGGTTGGAGTTCCCGTTGCTTTAGCACAAAACTATTATGGAGCGATCGCCTATTCTGAGCAGACAGGATCCCAGGGTTATTCCTATGACTATTCCTCTCAACGAGGGGCTGAGAGTAGCGCTGTGGGGGAATGTGAACGGTATTCTAAATCGGGAGACTGCCAAGTATTGATTTGGTTTCGTAATGCTTGTGGAGCACTGGCAACAGCCAGCAATGGAGCCTATGGCAGTGGATGGGGCGTTAATCGAGGAGTAGCGGAACAGTATGCTCTACAAAGTTGTGGCAGTTCTGGATGTAGGGTGATACGCTGGGTTTGCACAACTCGATAGGTCTTAACTTAAGTTGCCTGTGATAACAAGAAAATATTGTAGCCCTCCAAGTGTAAGGATGAGATCATAAAAACACTCATCACTAATTAATAATCAATGGCAAGTTATTTTAAGTGGCAATTGCGTAACACTTCATTCAATTTAATTGGTAGTTTAGACTTCTTTATGCATAGTGCCAGGGAAAGTAAAGCAGGGATAACCCGTTGAGAGACCGTTTCCCGATTCCTAAGATTGGTGGGGTGAATAATCCCCTGATAGGGAGGAGTATATCAATGCATTAAATATTCATAGGTTATCACCACCTGTTTTGCCCAGAAAAGATGTTCAGGGCTCACTGCAAGTCCCCCCCCTACTGCCCCTGGAGTGAGAATCATATCTCCCACAGTGGACAAAGACCGTTCATTAATCTCATCAATTAACAATTCAGGCATTGTCATCTGGCTTTCAGCAATTCGACGAATGGATGGGGTTGGATTCTCTAGTTCAACGATTGCCTTTAACACCATAAATTCATGTTCTGGTAATTGCACCATAAAGTTAGTCCACTCTGGCGGCAAGACTGGCGGAGTTGTTGGGTTGGGTTGGGGTTCTGGGGGATTAGCTGGACTAGGAACTTCAATGGAGGGTTGGGACACCCGATGTAATTGAGCAACTGTAGTTTCTAAGTGTTGTACTTCTTGTTGCAACTGGTGTCGTTCTAGTTTAAGGGAACTAATTTCCAGGAGAAGCCCATCCTTTTGGTGGCGGAGTTTGTCAATTTCAGATTGATAGTGCTCCAAGGAGGTGTATTCATCTGAATTGTCCTGCCCCCTCAGCCCGGTCCCAATGGGTTGCTGGTCTGGTTGCCGTTGCTGAACCTGATGATCCACTTGTTGAAATTCATCACCTTTAGTAGTTTGATAATCTCGTTGTAAGAGATGGCGATGTTCAGCCATTGCAGCCAACTGACGGGTTAATTCATCCTTTTGTTGCCATTTTTCACGAATATGAATTTGTAACTGTCCCAATTCGATGCGGAGGCTACCTAATTCCTGTTCATCTTGTTGTCGTTGATGTTCAAGTCGAGTAACGTCATGGATTAAGCGATATCGATGATTTAACCAATGACGGGTACTTTGTTTCCGACTGGAATCTAAGACTAAAATACCCAGAAAACCTGCTGGACAAGCCATAATCCCAGTCAGTAATGCTTTTGTAAAATCAGGCTCAATTAAAAAAAAGAAAAGAAATGCGCTCAGCCCGCCGGAAACGCCACCAAATAGGAGATATTGCCTCATCATAACCGGCACATATTTAAACATGGTTACCCGATAATCCTTGGTTAGTTCCTGACTATTAACATGACCGGTAATTATGACAAAAACCTAACAGCATTCTTTTCCCAAACCCAATTCTCCTTTCAGGTAGTCAATCAATTGACGAGCGGTTCGACCAGACCGCCCATTATGTTGGGTAGCCCACTGCAAAGCACGCCGTTCCAATTCTTCCTTAGAAATGGGTAAACTGCTGCCTAGATGGTGAATCATGTGTAAATAAGTATCCTGGCTGGCGGGTTCAAATGTTAAGGTTAGTCCAAACCGATCGCTGAAGGAAAGTTTTTCCTGGATAGTATCCCAGGCATGAACTTCATCTGATGAACTAAGACGGGGGCGATCGCCAAAAAACTCTCGAATAAGATGACGACGGTTAGATGTGGCATAGACTACCACATTGGCTGGTGGAGCTGTAATATTGCCCTCTAACACTACTTTCAATGACTTATAATCATCTTCATCTTCTTCAAAAGAAAGGTCATCCACAAAGATAATAAATTTTTGGGGCAGGTCTCGTAGACAATTGGCAATTTCACTGAGTTGTCCTAAATCAGCTTTAGTCACCTCCACAATCCGCAGCCCCATCCCACCATAGTCCCAAATTAAAGATTTGACCAGTGATGATTTACCCGAACCACGGCTACCATAAAGCAATACATGTAAAGCTGGTTGTCCCGCCAATAGGTGTTTGGTATTGGTCAGCAACTGCTCTTTTTGAGTTTCATAGCCAATTAACTCAGAAAGCCGCACCGGATCGGGATGGGTGACACCTACCAAATGCCCCCCTTGCCAACGAAAAGCCCGATATATTCCCATTAATCCACAACCGCGGCGTTGATAATCATTCCCTAAGGCTGATATGAGTTGATCCCACGGAATCCCTTGATGGACTTGTTGATAAAATAAGGACGTGACCACTGATTCGTGGAGGTCACCAACTTCTTCTCCCCAAGATGTCAAGGACTCAGGGACTGGCATAATGGTCAGCATCTGTTCTAATAACTGGCTTTCCCTGATTTCAAAGAGGGACTGTAGGATCGTCAAGTCATGGCGTACAGCACCAAGTAATCGGGGAGAAAGGGTATTCCAGGGTTGCCGTTGTACTTGTCGGGAGAACAGGTTATCATCCTGTAAAATCCCAGTGATGATAAAACCTTGCCATGTGGCGTTGGCTGTCATCAGTTGCCGTAACCATTGAGCATAAGCACTGATCACCGTGGGGGGGTCAACAGGTTCACTGGTTAATGCCTGAAGCAATACCTTAAATGATTGACCAATTGCTCCCCCCATAACCCCCTGGTACACCACCAGAGATGGGATGTGCAATCTTGAAGCCTGAACATAGGGTAATAAAGAAGAAGTCATGGTCTTAACGTCAGTGACAACTCCCACCGTCAACCACTAAGAACGGTCTGACGGGGGCTTCTCAAATTCACAATTGACTCTAGGAAAGGTGAAAGAACAAATATCCCCCTGTTTCTGAAATCTAGGCTTACCTCCTCTCTTACCAGTTTTATCAGGAATTAACCACCCCTTCCAGGATTTATCCAACCCCATTCCATTCTGTTGTTGGCAGTCAGTATAAATCTCCTTGTACTCAGGAAATAATCCTTT
>CAIUCS010000084.1 GCA_903897715.1 uncultured Synechococcales cyanobacterium | reverse complement strand
TCATCTTCAAGACTAATGTACTATTCTTTTGTAGTGAAGCGATCGCTGTTAAGGTTGTGGATTATTGTATAATAGCTTCTAAACCGGTTGAGACTCCTATTCCCCATAACTAAATGTCTTTTATTATAAAAATCAACTTCAAGCCTGACTGAAACTGGTTTTAACAATAAAAGACTGATCCACAACTATTCACCATACTCCGTTAGATAACTAAGAAAATCGGTATCTCTAAATTAAGTAATGATAGGAATTGGTTGGAGGTTTGAGGCTTCGCCCCTAGGATCCCTCTTTAATCCAGTGGCGACAGCTCATCCAGAGTATGGAAATGAACGTAACGGGAAGCCACCGGACAATCAGGGCAACCGCACACGTTTCTTAACGCTCTATATATGGTGTACCTCAATATTAAAAACACTAGTTTAAAAGATCTTTATTCTCAATAAGCCTTGACTAATGATATTTTTGCAATAAGGTGATGAAAATTGGCTCTTATTAATAAATAAAGTTTTGTATGCGGTTGCCCTGACCGGACAACCTATGGAGTAGTCTTTGAGTCAATCTGATATGTTTATAATTATTTGCCCCCGCACCATATATGGATAAGACTAAATTTTTTCAAGGACTTTTTTTAGCAACTTGTACAGTTGTTGGTATGGGCTTTACCCAAGTTTTACCCATTTTTTCCCAGACCAATCGCATTCCTAAACCATTGAATACACCCGTACAGCTTCGGATAGACCCAAAACGCATTTTAGGCTTCTCAGACCTGCGATTACGTGCATTACAACTCAAAAAACCAGTACGAGTAATTGCCCGCCTTAGTCAAACTGCCGTAACCGGTTCAACCCCTTCGGAAACCCCATTGCCCGCTGCGCTGGATGCCCCTTTACCCCAAATTAATTCAGCACAAAGTCGAATTATTAACCGTTTTCGAACGTTAGGAGTTGCCCAATCCAATGGGATCGAAGGAATTCCTTTGGTGGTTTTGGAAGCAAATGCTGATCAATTAGATCAAATGATTGCCAATGGGGAGGTGGCTGAAGTATTTGAGGATAGATTATCTGACACTACTTTGGATACTTCCACACTACTGATTCGGGCACCTCAGTCTTGGAACCGCGGTGCTCGCGGTCAGGGGCAGACAATTGCTATTTTAGACACTGGGGTTCAACGCAATCATCCTTTTCTTTCTCCACGGGTGGTTGAAGAAGCCTGTTATTCCACCAATTCCCCTGGGAATAATGCCACATCTCTCTGTCCTGGAGGTGTGGAAAGTAGTACTGCGCCTGGATCCGCTGCCCCCTGCGTTGGAACCCCATCCTGTGACCATGGAACCCATGTGGCAGGAATTGCTGCTGGACGGGGCAACAATTTTAATGGTGTGGCTCCTGACGCTTCCATCTTGGCAATTCAGGTGTTCTCTCGATTTACTGATAGCCCTGGAAATACCCCTTGTGCGAATGCAGGTAGATCCTCTCCCTGTTTACTAACCTATGACTCTGACCAAATCCGTGGGTTGACGCGGGTACGTGACCGGACTACCGCTCGCTCTATTGTAGCGGCAAATATGAGTTTAGGGGGAGGCAGAAATAATGCAGCCTGTAATAATGACCCCCGCAAAGCAGTGATTGATCAATTATTAAGCCGCCAAGTGGCTACAGTTATTGCTGCTGGTAACAATGGTTGGCGAGATAGTGTAGGTGCTCCTGGTTGTATCACCTCTGCTATTACCGTTGGGGCTACCACTGATTCAGATACGGTGGCAAGTTACTCAAATGTTTCCAACGTAGTAGATTTATTCGCTCCAGGAGGACGGGGAAATGGAGATGGAGGGACACGGATCAATTCTTCAATTTCTCCCACTGGTTTTGGTGAAAAGAGCGGCACTTCCATGGCTGCTCCCCATGTGGCGGGTGCTTTTGCTGTCATTCGTTCCCTAGCTCCTAGTGCAACGGTTAGTCAAATCTTAACCGCATTCCAAACTACGGGTGTACCCATTGCTGTACCAGGGACGAATCCAGCTCTCACCAGGCGACGGATTAATGTAGAAGCAGCCCTGGCTACCTTTGTCAATCGCTCTGCCAACCCTGGCACCTTCCGTACTGGTCCAATTACACTCAATCAAACATTTACCGTTGATTTTGATGGTGGAATGACAGCAGCAGGTAATGCCTCTGACCTTTGGTTCCAGGCAGTGACCGCCAATGAATTATATCTATCCCCGGTTAATGGTGCTGGGATGTGGGTAGGCGATCGCTCCAACCGTGGTTATGAAGGATGTGTGAACGGTGCTTATAGCCCTAGCAGGGTTTCTCTAACTAATGTGCCCGTTGGTTCGTATATCTGTATGAGGACGAACCAGGGACGCATCAGCCAGTTTCGAGTCAATTCCATTTCAGCAGGTTCCCCTAAACAATTGCAAATCGGTTTTACAACTTGGAATCAATAACTGTTTTCAGTAACCATTCCCCCGGCACAACGGCTAGCGTGTGATACCCGATGGTTTCTTCCCTGGGGGTGAAATGTTTCAACTTTCCCATCTAAATCGGAGTCAACTGCAATGAATTTCTATACATTACGGATTAGTTTAGGTCATGCCCATGGCTTCCTAAGAACCTACTGTTTGGCAATTATGACCAGCACTGCCATTGTCTTTACTTCAGGATCAGGGTTATCGCTTGCTAGCATGGTGGTGTTAAGTGGTTGTAGTCCTTCATCAACAATAAAACCTGAACACAACGTGACTGAACAAATTCAAACACCAAATGTTGACTTAGCGGCAGTGATTACTGCCATTGAATCCCAATCTGGCGGTCGGGCGGTAAGGGTTATTCTGACTATTCAGCCAGAAGATGAAGGAGTGGTCACATCAACATTACGCCAGTCTGGGGTCAGCGTCATTCGGCGGATCGAGGGACAGCCCCTAATGGTCACTGAGGCTACCCCTGAACAATTACGCACCTTGGTTGCAAGGGGGAAAATACAGGGTCTTTCCATCGATAAGGTTACCCCTGCCAATTAAAGGAATCCATAGCGTATCTCAGTCTCTGGGAGTGATGGGTTTAATATCCGTTAAGTAGTAGGATGGATGAGCGGTAGGACTTCTCTCAAACCTTAATTTTCCTCACAGATCTCTCAATAACTGGGCAGATATTTACTTTCTGTTTTTAGTCCCTTGCTTCTAGTAGGGCTTCTTGGTATGCTGGTGCCACAGTTACCATTTATTCCTACTAGAACCTAAACCTGTTAAGTAGCACACCCCACCATCACTAGGGAGAGGGTTGGTACAAAGAATCTGTTCTTTGGATCAAGGGTCTGCGTTGGGTATAGGTACGACTCTAAATGGACAGGGGGAAAAGGTAAGACAGGTTTGCCTATCCTTGAATCTGTCAAACGGACTTTGCACAAAAAACTGAGTAAACATTATGAGCGCTGAACTGGTGCCCGTCCCTGGAATAGACCTTGCAGACACGGATTTATCCCATTTAGAGTGGTGTGGTGAGAATTTGTCTGGAGCAAACTTGGCGGGGGTGATTGGGCGGGCAACTCGATTTACCGGCACTAAATTTGATGGGGCATGCCTGGTGGGTAGCCAATGGCAAGGTTCAGATCTTCGTGGGTCATTCTTGGGAGCAAACTTAACACAAGGAAATTTCTGTGAAGCTGATTTTCGGGGTGCCCTGCTTCAGGGGGCTATCCTGCGTCATTCTATTTTAGTAAGGGCAAGCTTGGCGGGTGCAATTTTGAATGGTGCTAATTTAATTGCCGCCAATTTGCAGGGAGCTGACCTTCGTGGTGCGAACCTGCGGGGTGCCAATTTAAGTGGGGCTATATTAAAGGATGCAAATTTACAAGATGCTGATTTGCAAGGAGCTATTTTGGAAGGAACTAATTTAGAATTGGCTGATCTCAGGGGCGCTATCCTAAGGGGTGCTACCTTAAGCTCTGCCCTTTTACTTTGTGCTGAATTAGAGGGTGCTGATTTAACAGGCGCAACGATAGAGGAAACCTGTTTCACTGGAACCTGTTTGACCCGTTAAAACGTGTGCGACGATTGATTTATCAGAGGAATGGGTCTAAAACCCCGTTCTTCTAGGACGGCTTCTCTTGCTCCTTAATATACTGCTTTAAAACTTCAATCGGCGCACCTCCAACAGAGCTAACAAAATAGCTAGGACTCCAGAGAGCGTCTTTCCCATAGGGTTTAGGGTGTCCAGCTTGACCATATCGATGGCTAGATACTCCCTTTAGACCGTTCACCATTTGAGAGAAAGACAGCTTAGGCGGATATTCAATTAGTGGGTGAATGAGTCATATTCTCCGTTAAATTGGAGAATATGAAAATCCATCTTCATAGCCACGTCATTGAACGATTTCTCAATAACTGCAATGCTTTCTGAAGTGAATACAGCCCTACGGTATTTGGTCACACAGAGCAAGTGAATCTTAAGGCTTGAAATACTATGTCTCTCCTTACGTAAGTTGGTTGTCATTTTCTATGGATCAAGTTAAAATTATGCAACCAGTCAATATTGGTCTAGAGAATTGCCATCAGAACCGAGTTCAGTCACAGCCATTAAAGACTACACTAACCGCTATTTTTTTAGCTTTGTTGTAGAAATGCAACCCGTTCAAGTCGATACCATAAACCAAAGTATCGGAATTGACTTAGGGATCAAACCCTTAAAAAATATAGAGTCAAGTTGCCATAGGGCATTGGGAGACTCTAAACGGACGCAGAGACAGAGTAAGGCTACCTCGGCAGCGTCAGTGAGTGAAGCGTCAAGAATCACCGTGGCTTCAGACCAGTGAGTATGTCAACCATTCCTCACTTGCCGGAGGGGTATTTATTTCGAGAAGGAAATCCTAATCGGGAGGGTTCCTTGGTGCTTTTATTCCTTCAACAAACCTATCAAGAGTTATTTCCTCAACAAATAGACTTGAGCCATCTGCGGATGACATTAGATGGTTTTTTGTCCCCCATGACACCATTGGTATGGGTGGATCAAAAAGATGACAAGAACCCCACTTCAATGATGCCATCCATGGCATATGGGATGGTAGCACCTCATCCCTCCCATCCACCCAATTCTGCATTGAATCCGGTTGCTGGTCTATGGATTGGGACTGTGGTTGATCAGGTAACAGGCGATCGCCAATCTTATATTTTAATGCTCTATGTTAAACCAGACCATCGTCGCCAAGGCATTGGGTCAGCCTTAATGGACTGGGCTGAACGATGGGCTAAAAAAAGGGGCGATCGGGCAATTGGGCTACATGTGTTTATTACCAACCAACCTGCCGTAAATTTTTATGAAAGATTAGGATATTTTCCACAAACCATGGGTATGTTGAAGCCATTGTCAGCCCCTTAACGAACTATAAACAATTATTGAGTTCCCAATTTAGCCAGTAATCCCCGATGACGGGCTTGATTGAAAAAATAACGGAAGAGCAATGCAGCCCCAACTAAATAAATACAATTCAATCCCACAGCATAGAAAAGACTGAACCCAGAAAGCCCCTTACCCGCCAACACATCCCGCATCCCTTCAAAAACATGGGTTGCTGGAATTGCCAGACTGATGGGCTGGAGCCATTGGGGCAGGGTGGAAACTGGGTAGAATGCAGCACACACTGGTTGCAAAAGGAAAGGAATACCCCAGGCAAGTGCCTCTGATGCCTGTCCCCACCGAAGAATCATCCCCGTGGTCACCATACCCACAGACCAACCCATTACCAAAAGATTAATGAATAGTGGAATGAGGGAGGCACCCAGGGAAAAAAGTTGAAAGTCAAAAAAGGCAGCCGATAGCAAGGTTAGTACGGCTACTGTGATCAAAATTTTGACCATACCAACACAAAAGGTAGCCATAAAAAATTCAACTAACCGAACAGGGGCAACAAATACATTCATCAGGTTTCGAGCCCAAATATCTTCAAGAAAAGAAATAGTTGTTGCTTGCTGGGACCGGTAAAGCACATCCCACAGGATCATCGAACCCAGTAGAAAACGAATAAAGCCAGGAACTTGGTATGGGGCAGACTGGAGGTATTGGGTGAGCATCCCCCACACTAGAAGGTCCATGACGGGCCAGAAAAACATTTCCAGTACCCTAGGAAAACTGCGGGTATATAAAAATGTATATCGCAACACAAGGGCGGTAATGCGGTAAAGATTCATGGGGAAAGAAACTGGTCGCCTTCACGGGCGACGCGAATAAAGGCATCTTCAAGGGAAGCGCTCTGGAAATGGTCAGTAATGGCAGCGGGGGTACCAGAGACTAAAATTCTGCCCCGATGCATAAACAACACTCGGTCACATACCTCTTCAACATCGCGCATATTATGGGAAGTATAAATCATGGACATCCCCCTTTCTTGCTGAATGTGACGAAGAAACTTCCGCATTTTATCAGCAATATCAGGGTCTAAACTTGCCGTAGGTTCGTCTAGTAGGAGTAATTCAGGATCATTGAGAAGGGCTTTTGCTAAATGAACCCGTGTGCTTTCCCCAGAGGAAAGATGCCCGGTAACTTGGTTTTTTAAATGTTCAATTTGTAATAGTTGCAACAGGGATTGAATTTTTTTAAATGGGTGGGGTACTTGATATAAATAAGCAAAGATCAACAGATTTTCCCAGACTTTTAGGTTGGTTGGCAACCCGGTGTAAGCTGATGCGAAGTTGCAATGCTGGAGGATGGATATACGATGGCGGGAAAGGTCTCGATCAAAAATATGAACCTGACCAGATGTGGGAGTGGTTAGCCCTAATAAAATTTGCAAGGTGGTGGATTTGCCAGCACCATTGGCTCCCAATAGTCCTAGGACTTCTCCACGGGCAAGATGGAAGGAAATACCATCGACAGCAATGGTATTGTCAAACGTCTTGTAGAGATTGGTGACACGAAGGATGAGGTCGGACTTTGCAACTCGGTTCATGGAGATAGATTATTGGGATTTGGAGTGATGGTTATTCGTTGGTAAAATGGCTTTTTCACCACTGTTCCCCCATAGTCTTTGCCACGAATGTTGACATGGAGTTTCTGTCCCGGGTTGGCTAAGGTTGGCGGAACATAGGCAAGGGCGATGGCCTTTTCCAATGTGGGAGACCATGTGCCACTGGTTACCTCCCCTATTTTTTCACCATAGTGGAAAACATCATAGCCATGACGGGCAATATTACGTCCTTCCATGACCAAGCCCACCAGTCGTCGGGGTACCCCGTGAAGAATTTGTGCAGCAAGTGCGCTACGACCTATAAAATCAGCTTTGCGGTCAAGATGAACTAGCCACCTTAACCCCGCCTCTAAAGGAGTGGTGACACCATCCATATCTTGTCCATATAATGCCATAGCAGCCTCTAAACGAAGGGTATCCCTTGCTCCTAATCCACATGGGTAAACTCCTGCTTTGTGCAGCGATCGCCATAACTTCACACCCAAGTCTGGGGGAGCCATTACTTCAAAGCCATCTTCACCGGTATAACCTGTCCGTGCCAAAAAAGCAGATTGCCCCATGACCATTGCCTCCAAATGCCCAAAGCGAGGAATGGAACCTAAATCTTCCTTAGTGAAGGTTTGTAGATAATCTGCCGCATCCGGTCCCTGGACTGCCAACAATACCTGGTCATGGGTTAGATCCTGGGTGGTGATTGGAGAGGATCGATCCTCAAACTGTTTGGCAAACCATTCCCAATCTGTTCGTCGAGTGGAGGCATTGACAATAACTATCACCCGTTCCCCCAATCCTAAATCTGTTATAGTCTGACCCAGGTAATAAATAATTAAATCATCAATAATTCCACCTTCAGGGTTTAACAATACGGTGTACTGGGACTGTCCAGGTTGTAACCTGCTGAGATCAGATGGGACTAGAAACTGTAGAGCCTCCATCACACCCACCCCTTGAAATAAAAACTTACCCATGTGGGAAATATCAAACATCCCCGCCTTAGAACGCACCTGTTGATGCTCCTGGGAAATTCCAGTAAATTGTAAGGGCATTTCCCACCCCGCAAAATTGGTCATGCGCGCATTAAGGGTAATAATTTCATGATATAAAGGGGTTTGGTTCAGTTTCATAATGGCAGTTTAAAGAATGAATTGAGGATGGGACAATCTAACACCATCAGTTCCCACCAGATTGAGGGATTTGTGCAAAAAAAAGGGTGAGCTAAAGCCCACCCCCTGATATTCATACCATTCACCTTTGGGTATCATACTATTGATGTTGAGTGATCCTTGAACGTTCATTACAGAAATTTACGAGAAGTTGATCACAATTGGTAATGAATTCCCATCCACTATTGGAACTCCCCCATAATGAATTGGCGATTTGTAAGACTGAACAAGCGCAAGCCTCATCGAAACAGTAGATTTATTTCTTCCAACACGGAGGCAGGCTTTGTACTACCCACAGTCACCCTGCTTCTACTAATCGCCAGCTTGGTGGTAGCAGCACTGGTATTTCGTAGCTTCAGTCGCACTACCCAGGTTATTGCCAATCGCCAACAGCAAATCATTGTTAATGCTGCTACCCCTGCCATTGAACGGGGGAAGGCAAAACTGGAATACCTATTTACCCGAGATCAGTTACCCCCTTTAGCCACTGATTATGATATTTTGACTAAATTAAGTAGTCCCACCTACCGACTCCCAGATGAAACGGGTTTAGATATTAATCAAGATGGCAATCCTAATAATGATAGTGCTTGGTTTTATCGAATAGACACCAATGGAGACAGCCAGGACATGGTTGCCTATGCCATTCTTAGCCGTGGAAATAATTCAACTGGAACCGTTGGCATTGGCGATCGCGATACACTAAAAGCCAAAGATTTAATTGTGCGTAATGGACCCATCCAACTGTCTGGCGGTGGATATAATCCCAATTGTACGAAAGTCAATTTATCTCCCGCTCCAGGGTGGTTACCCATCAATAGCGCTATCTTCCGCAAAGCCTTCCAAGTTGATGCATTTATCCGCAATAGCAACGGCATTGCCACCACCCTAGAACTCCAACAAGATCGTCAATCAGAACGGGGGAATAAATGGGGGGCTTGGTTTCGCTACGACTTGGAAATATCTCCCACCAATTTATTCAATTGGAGTGGAGCAATCTACACGGGTGGTAATTTAATCTTAAATCGGAGTGGGAATACCAGTTTATCCCTCTATCCCGTCTCCTCCCCCCATTCCTGTATTTATGAACCCAGTAACTCAGAGATTGTAATCAACCAGGGGACAAATCCAACTAACCCCAGTCAATATTCATTTCAAGGGCAAGTATTAGTCGGTAATGTTCAAGAAAATCGCTTTGGCAGGGATGTCACTATTGTTTTAGCCAACCCACCCACAGGTGAACGCCGCACTCTGGTAGCAAGTGGATCCCAAACCAATTCAATCCAAGACTCGGTGAATGATACCAATGGTTCTGCAACCGTCAGCAATTACCTCATGGACCCTGTTATTCTATTAACTGAAGATCAAGAACAAAGTCGAGATTCCCAAAACCTCACCAATACCCAAAACCGTAATCTAGAATGGAATCCCCGGCAGGTCACCACAAACCAGTTAGTACAAAGTAATCGTATTTACAACGACCAACGGACAAACCCCCCCATTGATGATACCTACCGGGCAGATAATCGCTGGGGACCCAAAGCAACCTATGGAGCCAATCCAGTCATTCCTGTGGGTTCCAATGGTCAACTCATTTCATCCACCGACCCCAATTATGACAGGTTAACCCGCAAAAATCCCCCATCTCCCCAGGACGAAGAAACCTTTGGGTTAGATGGTTATTGGGAACGACGGGCAAGTGCCCAGGGGGTGCGGATGATTGTAGGACAACGATTGGAACTGGGTAATCTGTATGGATGGAATAATGGTACGGACAGAAATGCAGACCCTCTCTATCCTCCCCAAGAAAATGCAGCGAAAGACAGCAGTATGGAAAGCGAAGGACGAACCCATGAACAACGACAAATGGTAACACTACGGGATAATTTGGCAGCAGTTCAGTCAACTGCCGTCTACCATTATCAGTCTGGTGAGTTTCCGGTGGCTTGCGTTGCAACCACTGCCCATCCGGGAACAGAAACTAGCATTCAGAATAGCATTACTTTTGGATTTGACCCCAAAAAACCATCAGTCCCCATAACTAACTTCTTCAATGGAACCGGAACCAATGGATGGGAATTCTTTCCGCCGGGCAGCATCCAAGAGCAACCTGCCCTTGAACCAGATTTTGAAAGATTGATCAACGATGGTGCTTCTCCCTTAAGGGTAGCACTTCAAAACTTGGCACAATTGACGGGTGATCCAACCGGTGCCTTTCCTCCTGAACCAGGCACTAGTCCCCGTTCCTCTAGAACAATGTGGGGTGATTTTTCGGAATTGCGCCGGATACTGGATACCCGGATTCAATCAAGATACGCCAACCTAAGTCTGGCTGAAAAGTCTTATCTTCATACGGCCGCCTGTACGATGGGAATGTTGGCTCATAATGTGGATTATTTTGCCAACTATCAGCCAGAAAATGGAAAACCAGATGGCACCACTGAGGGCAGCGTCAACCAGTTAGCTGACGCGTTTATGGCATTGATGGATGGTAACCGTTGGGATGGAGTTGAAGTGGCGAATGGAGATGGGATGGCTAACAGTAAGGATCAAGTTAATTGGTTTCCTTCAAAGTATGAGACTAAGTATTATCAAGACTTACCACCAGAAAATTACTTGCGTCAGTTGGAAGAAGTCGATAGCCCCGAACCCGTTTCCTATTATTTCGGTCGGGAGAGTTTTAATAATCGGTTTGGAGCACCGGGAACAGGAAAACGCAAAAAACTGGTGACTTTGGCTCGTACCCTAACGCTCAAACTCCAATTGGAGCGGGATCGTCGGTTTGGATTTAAGCCAACTAAATCCAATCAACCCAGACCTCAGGTAAAAGTCGTTAGAAATAATACTAGCGATGCCCTTGAATATAGTAATGATTGTTACGAACAAAAACTACCCCTCCTAGAAAAAATTGATGAATTCCCCGTACCATTGGGCATTGGCTTACCCCCAGGAATTACGGCAAACGATTTAAAAAATCAACGACAATATGCCCTAACCATGGCTTTATGTGAACCCAAACCCTATTACCCATCTCTTTTCTATTTGTTTCCCAAGGCAACTCATGACGGGGAAGGAAACTATTTTGACAAAGAAAAGGTTGCTGCCGCAGGGCTGCCAAAGCAGGAAGATGTTACGCCCCAAGGTGCAGGTTTGGACGGACAGTACCAAGTGGTGGGCAGTATTGATGGTATTGAGGATGATATCAACACTGAAAATCCAGGTAAAGTTGCCCTAAGCCCTCGATCCCTTGACCGATGGGTTTTACCAACCACCACCAGTACTACTGCCAATTCCATTTGTATTTTTACTAATTCCACTTGCGAAACCCGTTCCCTTAGCCTGTTGGACAAGGGGATTTACAACGGTCGTGAACGGATGGCAGTGAGGGTGTTGGATATTGATTTAAACTTGCTTCGGAGCAACAGGTCTATGGGGGGGGATTACTGGCTACCCCTCCCCTCCTTACAAGCAGGGATTTCTCCAATCACCGGAGCAATTTTATATGGATTCCGGGAAGATGCAGTCCGAGAAGACGGCATTGCCCGCCCTGCCTCCAGCCCGGATTACTCCACTTGGAAAACCAATTGGCGAAATTGGAGTAATGCCACCAGTCAGTCCAATTTAACTGGGATGGTGGAATATACCATGAATGGAGTTGGGGGGGAATATAACGACCCGCCCAGGCATCCGAATAATGGCATTAGTCCTAAGTCCGTTGATTATTACCCTGACCCCGATCGCCGCCCCCATGGGTTTCGGCTGAGAAATGGTGAGGATCTCCGCCGTAGTGCTAGTCTAAATGACTTGCGTGGGATGACCTTTGTATCAGACAACCCGGTTTATATTCAAGGTGACTTTAACCTCCACGACCGGGAAGAATTTGTCAACCGCCTAACCCAGCCTGGATGGGATAATTTCTTTACCCGAAACAACCTGGACTCTGCCTTTGCCACCGCCAATGACAGATGGCGTCCGGCTGAAATCATTGGTGATGGGGTGACTATCCTTTCCAGCCGGTTTGTGGATGGTAACATCGCCAGCGGTATTGCCACGACCAATCAATCCACACCGGGTACAAATTCCTTTGAAACCTTTCTCCATCCGGTCAAATTCCGGGATAGTAATGAGATTCCCCTTATAAGTTGGGTTAGGGAAGATGGTTCCACGGATGGCTCCAAAGTAGATGAAAAAACCAGGGCTCAAATCAAAGCTCCAATTAAAATCACTCGGGATGGTTTTCCAGTTCATTGCGTCACCAGTGGTGGAAAACCCCCCGAAAATCCATTAGGCAGTTGCATTGGTACAGGTAATTTTGAAGTTGAGTATGGACGGGAAACAAAAGAACCCCTTCAATCCCCTCCCCAATCTCCCCCTCCTCCTAAACTGGAAAATGGTTTTTTTCGTCTGGCTAACATTTTCCGGTTTGCAACGAATGATAGTGATAATCTTAGACCTGCTGGTTGGGCAACTTCTACTACAGTCAATGCGGTGGTGGCAACAGGGATTGTACCTTCTCGTACTTATCAATCCTATGGAGGGCTCCCTAATATGATCCGGTTTCTGGAGGACTGGAGTACCTCAACCATAAATATGCAGGGAGCATTTTATCAATTGAACTTTAGTAACTATGCCACCGCCCCGTTTGACCACTCAGTGAGTGCTTGGGAGCCTGGACAGCTTCCTATTGCTGCACCAACTACGGGGTATTTTCGGAATCCGTTACGCAACTGGGGATTTGATACGGCTTTGTTATATGTGCCAGCCACCCCCCTAGCTCGACGGTTGACCATGGTTAGTAACCTACGCAGTGAGTTCTACCGTGAATTACCAGTGGAGGATCCCTACATTAGGCTTTTACGATGTGGACGGACGGAAGGGGCAGGGAATGGCAGGGTTGACCCCACTGTCAGTGGTTGTTCTTAAATTTTCAGATCGTTGTGGACTTCATTCATTTTTATCCATGTACAATTATCCCATCTCACCCCATCCCACCCCTGAACCATGGCACATTCGTGACACGATTTTTCAGTGGGGGCATCGTACCTATGTCATGGGGGTACTGAATGTAACTCCCGACAGTTTTAGTGACGGCGGCAAGTACCATAGCCTCCCCTCTGCCTTAACCCATGCCCATCGGCTGGTTGCCGCTGGCGCTGACCTGTTGGATGTTGGTGGACAATCTACCCGACCGGGTGCTGTTACCATTTCATTGGAGGAGGAATTAGAGCGGGTGATCCCGATCATTCGGGCTATCCGTCAGGGAACAAATGAGTTTCCCCCCCTTTCCATTCCTATTTCCGTGGATACCACCCGGGTTGCAGTGGCTCAGGCTGCTATTGCCGCTGGAGCGGATATGGTCAATGATATTTCTGCCGCCACCTTTGAAGCTGAAATGTTGACGGCGATCGCTCAATTACCAGTTCCACTGATATTGATGCATATTCGGGGAACTCCTCAAACCATGCAACACTTGACTGACTATCCAGACCTCATCAATCATATCTATAATTTTTTGGCAGAGCGCATTGAGGCTGCCATTGTCCATGGTATTCCTAAAGCCCACCTAATGATAGATCCAGGCATTGGATTTGCCAAAACCTATGACCAGAATATCCAAATCCTGCAACACTTACCCCAATTTATTTCATTAGGATGTCCCATTTTAGTGGGACCGTCTCGAAAAAGTTTTATCGGTCATTTTTTAAACCAGCCCCAACCCAATGACCGCATTTGGGGAACTGCCACCGCTTGTTGTGCTGCCATTGCAGGTGGAGCCCATATGGTGAGGGTGCATGATGTTTGGGAAATGGTACAAGTGTGTCGAATGGCAGATATAATCTGGAAATCTAAACCTGATGCGATGGAAGCCAGCCCTTCCGTTCGGATTTAATTGATTTGTGAGTTAACCCTGAACACCCATGTCCCTTTCCCTCTACAACACCCTTACCCGACAGAAAGAAATCTTTCAACCACTCACACCAGGGCAGGTAACGATATATTGCTGTGGAGTAACGGTTTACGACTACTGCCACTTGGGACATGCCCGTTCCTACATGGTTTGGGATGTACTACGCCGTTATTTAAAATGGTTAGGTTATCACGTCCGTTATGTCCAAAATTTCACTGACATTGATGACAAAATATTGAATCGAGCCAAGGCTGAACAGTCAACAATGAAGGCGATCGCTGAAAAATATACCAGCGCTTATTTCGAGGACATGGCTCGATTAAATATCGTGCCAGCCGATGACTATCCCCGTGCCACCCACCTGTTAAATGGCATTACTCGCCTGATCCATCAACTAGAGCAACGGGGGTATGCTTATGCGGTGGACGGCGATGTGTATTATGCCGTCCGCCAGTTTACCCGCTATGGTAAATTATCTGGTCGGCAATTGGAGCAGATGCAGGCGGGTGCCTCTGGACGGGTAGAAGCCGATGACCCTGATGCCATCAAAAAGAAAGACCCCTTTGATTTTGCCCTGTGGAAAAAGGCTAAACCAGGTGAACCGTCTTGGGAGTCAGAATGGGGATCAGGGCGACCGGGTTGGCACATTGAATGTTCTGCCATGGTACACCATTGTTTGGGGGATTCAATTGACATCCATTGTGGCGGTTCTGATTTGATTTTTCCCCACCATGAAAATGAAATCGCTCAGTCAGAAGCCGTTAGTGGAAAACCCTTGGCTACCTATTGGCTCCATAATGGTTTTGTGAATGTGCGCGGAGAAAAAATGTCCAAGTCTTTGGGTAACTTTACCACCATTCGTCAACTGTTAGACCATGGACAAGTGCATCCCATGGTATTACGCTTATTTGTACTACAAGCCCACTATCGAAAACCCATTGACTTTACGGATGACGCCATCGCCTCTGCTGAACGAAGTTGGCGAACACTGAAAGAAGGATTACTCTTTGGGTATCAGTTTGGTTTGAATCATGGGGATGTACCAGAGATCTATGGCACCTCTGCCATGGAAGATAAACCTGGACAAGATAGTATCACTGCCTTTCAAACCGCCATGGATGATGATTGTAATACTCCGGAGGCATTGGCGGTTTTGTTTGAACTAGCAAAGGAATTGCGTCGGGAATCCAACATGTGTTTACATACTGGAAATACTCCCTTCAATTTAGTAGCCCTACACCACAAATGGCAAACCTTAGGAACCCTAGCAGGGGTGTTAGGGTTGGAAGTAACTAGGGAAGAGGAGCAGAATCAGGGTGGATCGGCAACGGTGAATCAACTCCGAGATGATCAAATAGAAGCGTTGATTCACCTGCGACAAACGGCTAGGGTGGCTAAAAACTGGTCAGAGAGCGATCGCATTCGAACCCATTTACAAGAACATGGAATCACCCTAATCGATCAACCAGGGGGGATTACCCATTGGCATCGTACATAATCTGAGTTGGGGGTAAGCCAAGAATTTCTATCGTTAGCCCTTCTCCCAAAAAGGGAGAAGGGGTGAGGGCAGCTTCTTCGGTTTGACAGACTGGCCATCGAGGGTGGTTTCTGGCGCGATCGCGGTGGGAATTTTGGTTTCATAGGTGCGCTCATTGCGCTTACGCACACTCAGCAGCTTTACCCAACCAGTACCGATCGCATAAAACAGGCGATAGTCACCTAGACGGGTGCGATAGACATTTTCATAGCCCTTGAGCTTTTTAGCATCACCATCGGCAGAGATGGGGGAACGGGTTCTAATAGTTTGGTGGCTTTAGAAACTGGTTTGAATACATTTTGCGGGATGCCGATGAGTTCATTTAAGAATGTGGGAGCAAGGGTGATGCTGAAGGTCATAGCTAGTTTTCAGAGATTTCCTGTTTAATAATTTGTAATACTTCCAAAATTCCTATTGGTTGGCTTGGTTCAACATTATTTTCAGAGGCAATATGGCTTTTAGATGAATGATTAAGTAAGTTTAGGCATACACTGCAATTTTTTGAGATGTGATGGATAGTTGCTGTTTTGTCCGAGTTACTATAGGTGAGATAAACGCGATCGCTCTGTTACTAAGCCTGAGCCGAAGTGCCCATCGCGACTTCTCTTGCCCCTTTTATCTCATCTTGAGACCTTATATCTGATAAGCCTTTTTCAACCTATTCTGCACTACTAAGGGCGATCGCCACTCATGCCAGAGCTTTAGCACTACTGTTAGTT
>CAIUCS010000083.1 GCA_903897715.1 uncultured Synechococcales cyanobacterium | reverse complement strand
CGGAAGGCAAGCCCGCTCCACAGTCAAAGAGGGCTTCTTTGGTTGGTGACAATAAGCAATAAGCCCACAAATGATATTAATCAGTGCGTTGATGGGGCTGCGATGACAAGCATGTTCAATCTGTGAAATATTGGTGAATTGATCCATGATCATCTCAATTATTGAACGCTTGCGAGGGACTAACGTATCAGGCAGTTGCGCTTTGGTTTGACAAAGAACTCAATGCCAAAGTTTTGGAACAGATGAGATGCTAAATCCTGTGAACCCTAACCGAGATGGGCAAGCATGTCTCAATTAAGATTGTTGGACTCTAAATAAGTCCCATATGTAGTCTAAAAATCTTATTTAGGACATATCTGCCAGCAGAATTGCCAATCATCCGGGCACCCTGACTCCGAATGCTCGACCTGCAAAATTCACGGGGAGTACCCAACACAAACAAAGTCTCCACTTTACCCCACCTTTTGCTGGATTGTGGAAAAATTCCAAGCCATTCACCTGGTATCCCTAGCCACTGCCTAGGGGGTCAGCAACCTCTCGGAAGAACGCACCAAAATTATCCCCATCATGGGACTGCCTGCCGCTACTATCTGCTTCATTAACCCCGGTTAACCTGCGGAATGTCGAGTCTAGAATAGCTAGATATTCTTAAAACAAGACTATAAGACCATTTATTAGACTTAATATAATACTATAAGTCCCACTTGAGACTAGCGTTCCACAAGAAATTGATAGAAGCCGTTGACTTTTGGGTCATCTTAAAGGAGGGGCTTACCCTGGAAGGGGATGGCTGGGTTTTTGGCGACGAAAAAGATGGTAATGGTTGGGATGGTAGAGACGGGAGCGAATCCTTTCTGGTTCGGTATTTTTGCCATCCATTAAAGACCGTAATACCGGGCTCACCAGGTATAGCACAGTGCGGGTTAGATTTTGTTGAATGGTAGTTTCGCTCATTTCATGGAGGGGAACTAGCCATATTTGTTCATCTGGCCAACTAATGCGAAAGCAAATTGCAACCGGTGTATCCGGTGGATAATGCCGCAATAAGGCTTGTTGAGCCTGTTCAACATGGGTGGCACTAAGATAGAGGCATAAACTGGATTGATGGGATGCTAATGTGGATAATTCCTCAGTATCCGGTACACCTGCCCGTCCACTGTAGCGGCTAAGGATGATAGTTTGTACCTGGTAGGGGATGGTAAGTTCTATCTTTAATTGGGCTGCGGCTGCTTGAAATGCACTAATCCCAGGGACAACTTCCACTGGGATTTGGGCTGATGATAATAATTCCATTTGTTCATACAGGGTGCTATATACACTAGGGTCACCGGAATGCAACCGAATGACTGATTGTCCTGATTGCACTCGTTCTATCATGAAGGGCACCATTTCTTCCAGGGTTTTGTCGGCGGTGGGAATGACCTCAGCATCAGGACGAATGCCTTGTAAAATTTCTGGGGGAATTAAGGAATCAGCAAATAAAATAACATCTGCGGTTTGTAATAAGTAAGCTGCTCTGACGGTTAATAAATCAGGGTTGCCTGGTCCTGCACCGACCATATATACACCGCAGGCGGGGGGGGATAGGTTCACAAAGTGGTTCATTTAAGAATTTGGGTGAGAGCCTGGGGCAGGGTGGGATAGTGATAGGTAAACCCACTGGCAAGGGTTCGTTTGGGCAGTACCTGCTGTCCTTCTAAAACAACGGATGCCCCTTCCCCTAATAACAGGTTTAATGCGAATGCGGGTACTGGCAGCCATGATGGACGATGGATGACCTGACCGATGGTTTGACAAAAGGTTTGCATACGCACAGGGTTGGGAGCGGTGGCATTAAAGGTACCTTCCATGGATGGGTCGGTGAGGGCATGAAGAATAAGATTGACTAAATCATCAATATGAATCCAAGATACCCATTGCTGCCCATGACCAAGGGGACCGCCACTAAATAATTGGAAGGGTAATATCATTTTCCCCAAGGCACCCCCAGTGGCATCTAGGGCAATCCCAAACCGTAAAATCACTAAACGGGTTTTAACCAGGGTTGCTTCTGCTTCCCAGGCTTGGCATAGGGTTGCTAAAAAATCTGACCCGGGGGGACTGGTTTCATCAAATGTGGCGGTTTCACTGGTGCCATAATACCCTATAGCTGAGGCGTTCACCAACACAGATGGACAAGGGATGGCTTGGTTAATGCCTTCTACAAGGGTGCGCGTTCCAACTTCACGACTGCGACGCAACTCTTGTTTGATGGCTTCAGTCCATCGACCTGCAGCGATCGCCTCTCCAGCTAAGTTGACAACCCCATCCCACTGGGGGATAGTTTCTTGCCACATCCCAGGTTCAACCGGGGTATAACCCATTATTTCAACCCGAGGAAACCGATGGCGATCGAACTGTTGCGTTGCCTTTTCCGGTTGACGGGTGAGTACCAAAATGGTGTGCCCTTCATGGTGAAGGCGTTCAACTAATCGACTGCCAATTAACCCGGTTGCCCCGGTAATCATTACCCGCATCTTTTCTCCTCATTGAATGACTGTCTTTTCTATTAGAGCATTATTGGCAGGGGTATGGTGGGATAAGGCTGAAATTGTTTTAGTCCAAAAAACTCAACTATGGACTAATATTGTTCTATATACTAT
>CAIUCS010000082.1 GCA_903897715.1 uncultured Synechococcales cyanobacterium | reverse complement strand
TGTTTGGTCAATGTTGACGGTAGGAATTGTGGTTGGGGCGATTTTGGGTTCAGCGCTTACCAAAGGTTTAACTCCTGACACTCTGAAATTTGGCATTAATCGACTATTTTTGATTATTCCTGCGGTGGTGTGCAGTTTAGCTTTCATTGCAACCATCGGGGTAGAATCCGTCTATTCCCGTTACAGCGGGCGATCCACCTTCAGCCAAAATCCTGATGCAGTCTCCATTGGTCGCTCCCTACGGGTTCTTGGAGCCAGCCGTCAGACGGGAATCTTTTTTACATTCCTCATGATCATGACCTTGAGCTTTTTCATGCAGGAATCGGTGCTAGAACCTTATGGGGCTGAGGTTTTTAGCATGCCCATTGACGAAACCACCAAGCTCAATGCATTTTGGGGGCTCGGCACTTTAGCAGGTATGGCAAGTACAGGTTTTTTGATTGTCCCTCGTTTAGGGAAGCAACAGACAACCCGCTTGGGTTGTATCCTGGTTTCCGTGGGTTTTGGGTTCATTATTGCCGCTGGGTTTACCCGTAATCCCACCATATTCAAAATCAGTCTAGGTTTATTAGGCGGTGGTATGGGGGTAGCCACCAATGGAGCCATCAGCCTCATGCTAGATTTAACCGCTGCTGAAACCGCTGGTACGTTTATTGGGGCTTGGGGGTTGGCACAAGCCATGTCTCGAGCTGTGGCTACGGTTGCTGGTGGAGTGCTGTTGGACTTGGGGCGCAGTTGGTTTCATACTCCTATCTTAGCCTATGGTACTGTGTTTGGCATTCAAGCAATGGGGATGATTGCAGCCATTAGTTTCCTAAATCAGGTTGATGTGGTGGAATTTCGGGAAAAGTCAAGGGTGGCGATCGCCCAAATTCTCCATGTTGAATTGAGTGATTAATTGGTTTAACCCCAGTACATGGTGATGTGGTATCCCAATCCCTGGCATCAAATTGTTCATACAACCCTTAAGCCAAAAACGTTAGCCATTGTTGAAGCTGGTTTAATTGGCATCACCTCCGGGTTGGCGGTATTGGTCATTAAGTATGGAATCAACTGGGTTGGAACCTGGCGCATCGAATTAGCCTATTTCTATCCCGCTGGGTTGATTTTGCCTTTAATGGGTGGGATTGGGGGGTTTTTAGCGGGGTTTTTAGTGGAGAGGGTGGCTCCTGAAACTGCTGGCAGTGGTATTCCCCAAGTCAAGGCTGTTTTAGCCCATGTTCCCGTTGCCTTAGACATCCGAGTAGCAGTGGTTAAACTACTGGGGGGCATTTTAGCCTTAGGGGCGGGGTTGCCCCTAGGACGAGAGGGTCCAATTATCCAGGTGGGTGCAGCATTGGCAGCGCAACTCAGTGGATGGTTTCCCACCTCCCCCGATCATCGACAACAATTAATTGCAGCAGGGGCAGGGGCGGGGTTGGCAGCTTCCTTTGGTACCCCCCTTGCCAGTGTTTTATTTGTGGTGGAAGAATTACTGCGGGATGTCTCTGGTTTTACTTTAGGCACTACTATTCTGGCTTCCTTTATTGCCTCAGTCATTTCCCGATTATTGGGAGGACAGGGCTTTAATTTTCAAGTTACCCATACTGGCATCCTGTTTTCAGTTCAGGAAATTCCCTTTTATTTAATCCTGGGGTTATTGGCAGGATTACTGGGAACATTATTTGTGAAAGGGATTATTGCTGGACTGGAGATCCACCGTCAGTGGTTGCATTGGTCCCTACCCTATCGGGTAGGGTTGGCAGGATTGGTTGCCGGAATTGTAATGGCTCATTTGCCACCCATGTTTCGAGATAATGCAAGTGTTCGTAGTCTTGTCACTTCAGGTTCAGCCAGTTGGACAGAGATTGCCATCGCCTTTACTTCCCAATTTACCTTGGTTTTACTAGCCTATGGATCGGGAGCACCAGGTGGATTATTTGCCCCCTCTTTAATTTTAGGAGCATCATTGGGGCAACTTGTTGGTGGATTAGAGGCTAGTCTGTTGGGACAGGGCATGTCTTTAACCTATACCTTAGCGGGTATGGGTGGTTTTTTCAGTGCTGTCACCCGCACCCCCATCACAGCCATTGTCCTGATTTTTGAGATGACTACCAACTTCAACTTGGTCTTGCCACTCATGATAGTGTCGGTATCAGCCTATTTTGTTGCTGAACGAGTCAGCTCTGGTTCTTTATACGACCATTTACTGCGGTGGAATGGAGTTGACCTAAGCTCCAATACCCTATCCCAATCCTGGTCAACTTTAACGGCGGCTGATGTCATGCAGTCCCGGGTTGAAACCCTATCCAGCGATCTATCATTTGCTGAAGTGGTACAGGCATTTGCCTGTTCCCATCATCGTGGATTCCCGGTGTTAGAGGCTGGTAAACTGGTTGGGATTATTACCGAAACTGACCTGTCCCACCATCAGGTGAAGCCCCAACCCAATACCCCACTGAAGCAAGTGATGACTACCCAGCCGATGACGGTAGCTCCTGGCGATTCCCTATCCCATGTATTATTTCTACTCAGTCGTTACCAGTTAAGCCGATTACCCGTAACCGATGGTCGTAAATTAGTGGGTATTATCACCCGCGCCGACATTATCCGGGCAGAGTCCGATCGCCTTACGGGGGAATCCACTCCCCTCGGTCCCCGTGCTCAGCCCTCCTATGTGGTTTTTCAAACCCGTGCCCCGGCTCTTGGTAAGGGTCGGTTACTGGTGCCTATGGGAAATCCCCACACTGCTGGTTTATTATTGTCTTTCGCATTTTCCATCGCCCGTGACCGACACTATGAAGTGGAATGCGTCCACATTATTCCAGTTGCCCGCCACCAGTTCCCCAACGAAACTGAAATATCCACCACCCTGAGTCGTCGCTTACTCCAAAAGGCAGTGCGTATGGGAAAAGAATGGGGAGTTTGTGTTCATAGTCAAATTCGCATCGCCCATGATGTTGCCCAAGCGATTCAGGAGGTCATTGGCGATCGCCACATAGATTTACTGGTAATGGGATGGAAAGGGAATACTGTTACGCCGGGTCGAATATTTGGCAACACGGTGGATACATTAATCCGGCAAGCCCCCTGTGACGTAATAGTCATCAAGTTTACCGCCTTGAACCAATTGGAGCACGGTTCCCGTCCCCTCTTTGGGGATGGACATCCCACTAATTTCCATCCCCACGTCCCCACCTATCATCGATGGTTAATTCCCATCAGTGGCGGACCCAATGCCCAACGAGCCCTACAACTACTTCCCAGTTTATTAGGCACATCTCCCAAGGCGGAGATAAAGTTATGTCAGGTATTTCCCCCCGCCAATGAATTACCAGATTTACATCTGCTCGAAAGCAGTATTTCTGCTCTCAATCAAACAATTAATAATCCGGTTATGGGGTTACCAGTGTGCGGGAAATCGGTATCCGAAGCAGTGGTGGACTTGGCAAATAAAAACCAATGTGATATAATTGTACTAGGTGCCACTGGTCAGGGTTTGTTGCAACAAGCAATCCAAGGAAATATTCCCGCAGAAATTGCCCGCCATTCTCCCTGTACCGTGGTGTTAGTTCGCAGTAAATAGGAGGTTTAGGGCTGGTGTGAACATCGAATCTCTCTGTGACCTGAGGGTCAGTCCAGTGATTGGGTTCCCTCTGATACAAGTGGTCCACCGGCTGCCGCTCTACGCATGTCCGGTTTCAGCCGGGTTTCCATCACCAGCAGACGATTGCTGAACCAATCACTACGTTGACAGATTTACAGACAGCAATGGCTGTTTTTGTGAGTCGAGCCGCAGAAAAATTACGCCGTCAAGGACAACTTGCATCAGTCATGGCTGTTTTTGCCCGTACTAGTCATTTTGTTGAATCTCCCATGGCAATTTTCCATACTGTTGCCCTGCCTGCTCCTACCAATTACACTCCTGTCCTACTAAAATGGTCTGGTACAATTCTTCAGGTCATCTTTCGTCCCGGTTATTTATATAAAAAAGCTGGGGTAGTTATGTCGGGATTGCAGCCAATGTCCCATCGGCAAGGTGATTTGTTTGACCAATCCCTCAGTCTAGAACGGGAGAAACAATTGATGGATGTTGTGGATCAACTCAATGGACAGTTTCGAGACACCATCAATTTTGGTATTACCAGAAAACATCAGGATTGGCAAACGCGATGTACGCGGCGATCGCCCAGATTTACCACTTGTTGGGATGAGTTACCAACGGTTAAAGCGGGTACATTTGAAGTTACACCCCAATCCCGACCATTTGTTATTCTGCCTCCTGATCAACGGGGAATGTTCAACAGTGGTCATCACCCCCTAGGTAGCTAAAATCCTCGATTCACAGATTAAGAAAAAAATCAGGGGAGAATTATTGTAAGAAATGTAGACAAAGCTACAATCTTTAGGTATAGTAAACAGATGTGGTAGACTGTAATTCCATAAAAATGGGATTTACTTTATACTTTACAAGTGGATACTAAATCAGTCAGCTTATTGAAGTTTTATTGATTCAAGTCCTGATAGGCAGTTTTAAAAATTACTTTTTTCAGAATTTCAAGTTTCTAGGAGTTACTTTCACTCACTTCTAGCCAGTTTTTAGTGAGAAAAGTTTAACTGTTCCATTCTTTCAGCCCATTAATTTTGGTATGCAATTGGGGTTTGTGGTTCATAAAACCAACGGTGAACTTAATCATTAAGCCCATTTACTGTCTCCAATGGAAGCATAGTAAGATCATTACAAAGTGTGAAAGAAACTTAGGCACCTTATCAAGATATTCTGATTCAGTAGTACCATAAAACCTCTGGGTTTAAGGCTCAGTTGTAACCGCTTTTGTGGGGAAAAGGTTACTAAAGTCATAGCCACAAAGCATCGATTCAAAATTTATTTGTCTGTTTTCGTTTGTCAATCTAAGGAGAACCATTCCGTGTCCATCGGCATCCTCGGCACCAAGCTCGGCATGACCCAATTATTTAATCAGGAAGGAAAAGCGGTACCCGTAACCGTGATTCAGGCAGGACCATGCATCGTTACCCAGATTAAAACGAAGCAGACAGATGGTTATACTGCCGTCCAAGTAGGGTATGGAGAAGTTACGGCAAAAGCGTTGAACTCTCCTCAACTAGGTCATCTAAAAAAATCTGAAGCTTCTCCCTTGCGTCATTTACATGAATATCGCCTTGACACGGTGGATGAATTTCAGCTTGGACAACAGATTAAGGTGGACACCTTCACAGAAGGTCAGCAGGTTGATTTAATTGGTACGAGCATCGGTCGGGGGTTTGCCGGTTACCAACGACGCCATCACTTTGGTCGGGGTCCCATGTCCCATGGTTCCAAAAATCACCGATTGCCAGGTTCCACCGGGGCTGGTACTACTCCGGGACGGGTCTATCCTGGAAAACGGATGGCAGGTCGGTTAGGGGGTGAACAGGTGACGATTAAAAAACTCAGGATTATTAAAGTAGACGTGGAGCGCAATTTATTACTCGTCCAAGGTTCTGTACCTGGTAAACCCGGCGCATTATTGAATGTTATTCCAGCCCGGAAAGTTGGTCGTTAAATGGATGGAGTGGGGCTATGGGGTTGTTGTGGCACCCTAGCCTAAAAATTCTAAGGTGTCACAGTGGAGTTCAAGGAAGGAAAACAATGGTTAGCTGTACAGTTAAGGATTGGCAGGGATTAGTGACTGGCGAAGCCACCCTTGATTTACGGGTTGCGAGTGAAGCAACAGCTTCTGGTATTTTGCACAGAGCCGTTGTTCGTCAGTTAGCGAACAGTCGTCAAGGAACCGCTTCAACCAAAACCCGGTCAGAAGTGCGGGGGGGAGGGCGAAAACCATGGCGGCAAAAGGGAACTGGGCGAGCTAGGGCTGGTTCATCTCGTTCTCCCCTTTGGCGGGGTGGTGGGGTTATTTTTGGACCCAAACCACGGGATTATTCTCAAAAAATGAATCGTAAAGAGCGGCGTCTAGCTCTTCGAACCGCTTTTCAAGGAAGAGCGGAGGATCTAGTCGTTGTTCAAGATTTCGCTGATCAGTTGATTCGTCCCAGAACCAAAGAGTTGGTGTCTGCCATGAATCGATGGGGTGTGGTTCCTACGGATAAAATTTTGTTGATTATTCCCCAACGGGATGAAATGGTATTCTTATCAGCCCGTAATGTTCCCAACCTTCGTTTGATGACGGCTGATCAACTCAATGTAATTGATTTGTTAAATGCGGATTGGATTGTAGTAACAACCGCCGCTCTTGAAAAAATTCATGAGGTTTATGGTGAATAGAACCATTCGAGTTGCCAGAGAGGCAAGGAAAGTCGCAGTTCGTTCTGATAATGTTGGAGATTTATCCCAACTCATCCATCGCCCCATCATCACTGAAAAAGCAACTCGTCTCCTAGAGGAGAATAAATATACCTTTGACGTTGCTCCGAAAGCAACTAAACCAGAAATTAAAGCTGCTATTGAAGCTTTATTTAAGGTGAAAGTTGTGAAAATCAATACGGCAAATCCTCCCCGCCGTCAAAGACGGGTCGGGCAGTTTTCTGGATTTCGTCCCAGTTATAAACGGGCGATTGTCACCCTGGCTGAGGGTAATTCCATTGTTCTGTTTCCTGAAGTTTAGGTTTTTTATCAAGGTGTTAAACCATGGCTATTCGAGTTTATCGACCCTATACTCCTAGTACTCGTCAGTATTCGGTGGCTGACTTTAGTGAAATTACCCGTGATGAACCAGAAAAATCCCTGACCCATTCTCGCCATCGTCAAAAGGGACGGAATAACCGGGGTGTCATTACCACTCGCCACCGAGGGGGAGGACATAAACGTCTTTATCGGTTAATTGACTTCAAACGAGATAAGCACAACATTCCTGCTAAGGTGGTGTCTATTGAATATGACCCTAACCGTAATGCTAGGATTGCCCTCCTCCACTATCAGGATGGTGAAAAACGATATATTCTCCATCCCCTCGGGTTGAAAATTGGGACAACGATTCAGTCTGGACCGAATAGCCCCTTTGAAGTAGGTAATGCTTTGCCGTTGGGTAATTTGCCCTTGGGTACGACAGTGCACAATGTTGAATTAACCTCTGGTCGGGGAGGACAAATTGTACGGGCTGCTGGTTCTTCTGCTCAGTTAATGGCTAAAGAAGGGAATTATGTTACCCTTCGTCTACCTTCTGGGGAAGTACGGATGGTTCGTAAGGAATGTTATGCCACCATTGGTCAGATTGGAAATACTGATGTTCGTAATATCAGTCTGGGTAAAGCTGGACGCAAACGGTGGTCGGGACGCCGCCCGGAGGTGCGGGGTAGTGTAATGAACCCGGTGGATCATCCCCACGGTGGTGGAGAAGGTCGGGCACCAATTGGTAGAAATGCCCCCGTTACTCCTTGGGGTAAACCCGCCCTTGGGAAAAAGACACGCAATAAACGGAAATTGAGTAGTCGATTAATTGTCCGTAGACGGCGTAAGTCCTCTAAACGGGGAAGGGGTGGAAGAGAAAGCTGATCATTAATTTTGACTTCCTGTCATTCTTTAGTTGTCTTAAGATTGGGGCAAACTAGCCTTTTCCCCCCTAATGTATTTAATCAACCCATTGATACTCACTGCTCACATCTATCAACTACTACATCCTTTACCCTCTAAATCTATGTCGCGATCGCTTAAAAAAGGACCCTTTGTGGCTGATCATTTACTCAGCAAAGTGGAAAAAGCCCGAGCCAAAGGGGATAACCAGGTGATAAAAACGTGGTCCCGAGCCTCTACCATCCTGCCCCAAATGATTGGGCTGACCATTGCTGTCCATAATGGTCGTCAACATGTACCCGTTTATGTAACCGAACAAATGGTGGGTCACAAGTTGGGTGAATTTGCCCCCACCCGTACATTCCGGGGTCATGCCAAAAGTGATAAAAAAGCCCGTCGCTAACCCAAAGGGAGAAAAAAGGAATGAAAGAATATATTTTTACCAATGAAGTGAAGGCGATCGCCCGTTATATCCGTATGTCTCCCTTGAAAGTACGTCGGGTTTTAGACCAAATTCGTGGACGTTCCTATCGAGAGGCTCTCATGATTCTAGAGTTTATGCCCTACCGTGCCTGTGAACCTGTACTAAAGGTGTTGCGGTCGGCAGTGGCTAATGCGGAACATAACGCAGGGTTGAACCCTACCTATTTATATGTGAGTCAGGCATTTGCCGATCAAGGTCCTTCCCTAAAGCGGTTTCGTCCCCGTGCCCAAGGACGTGCCTATCAAATCCGTCGTCCCACTTGTCATATCACCGTAGCGGTGGGTGAGTTGAGAGATTAACTATCTGGGTTGTACGCCAGTCCATCTTGAATCAAAATTTCTTCCATTCACTAGAACTTGTTACTGCCGATCTTACTAAATATTATGGGACAAAAAATTCATCCAGTTGGTTTTCGGTTAGGAGTGACCCAAGAACATCGCTCCCGTTGGTTTGCTGATGCCAAGCGGTATCCTGCCCTCCTCGAAGAGGATTGGAAAATCCGTCGTTATATTGAAAAGCAACTTAGTAATGCTGGTATATCGGAGGTTCGCATTGAACGAAAAGCTGATCAAGTTGATTTAGAATTGCGCACCGCCCGTCCGGGAGTAGTGGTGGGGAAAGGAGGAGCAGGCATTGAAACCCTGCGTCAAGGGTTACAAAAAGACTTGGGGAGTGGAGACCGACAGATTCGAATCAACGTCCTGGAAGTGGCACGGGTTGATGCTGATGCAGTACTCATTGCTGAATTTATTGGTCAGCAGTTGGAACGAAGGGTTTCTTTCCGTCGGGTGGTACGTCAAGCCATCCAACGGGCTCAACGAGCAGGCATTCAAGGGATCAAAATTCAAGTGAGCGGGCGATTAAACGGTGCTGAAATTGCCCGTACTGAATGGACTAGGGAAGGACGGGTTCCCCTCCATACCCTACGAGCTGACATTGATTATTCCTATCGTACCGCTCAGACGATTTATGGAATTTTGGGGATCAAAGTCTGGGTATTTAAGGGGGAAATTTTGCCTGGTCAAGTTGAAACTGCTCCGCCCCGGAACAACCAGCCGCGTCGTCGGCAACAACGGCGCCGGCAACAATTTGAAGACCGTTCTAATGAAGAATAATTTTAGTTGGAACTTCCATCAATGTAAAGTTAAGTCCTGAATCTACAGGTGTTGTGTCATGTTATTTCCAAAACGTACAAAATTCCGAAAGCAGCAACGGGGACGGATGCGGGGGACATCCACCCGAGGGGATACCTTAAATTTTGGTACCTTTGCGTTACAAGCCCTTGAGCCTTCCTGGATCACGTCCAGACAAATCGAGGCTTGCCGACGGGCAATGACCCGCTATATCCGTCGGGGTGGACAGATCTGGATTCGGATTTTTCCCGACAAACCTGTTACCATGCGCCCTGCGGAAACCCGGATGGGTTCTGGTAAGGGTAACCCG
This sequence comes from uncultured Synechococcales cyanobacterium, assembly GCA_903897715.1. Taxonomy (GTDB): domain Bacteria; phylum Cyanobacteriota; class Cyanobacteriia; order CAIUCS01; family CAIUCS01; genus CAIUCS01. The sequence goes on along the minus strand of CAIUCS010000082.1, from coordinate 5,562 downwards.
GAATTTTGGGTTGCTGTGGTGAAACCGGGGCGAATCCTATTTGAGTTGGATGGAGTTTCAGAAGAGATTGCCAGGGAGGCTATGCGATTAGCGGCTTACAAGCTACCCATTAAAACTCGTTTTGTTACCCGTCCCCAAGAAAACATCCCTACAGAAACAGTGGAGGAATCATAGCCATGGCTCTGTCTAAAATAGCCGATGCCCGTGAATTAAGTGATCAAGAATTAGTTGATCGGATTGCAACGATTAAATTGCAATTGTTTGAATTACGCATGAAACAAGCAACCCGTCAAGAGGTCAAACCCCATCAATTTAAGCATGCTCGCCATGAGTTAGCCCAGTTGATGACGGTAACCCAAGAACGGTCCCTCCATGCCGTAACAGTGAATAAATAATTCAGTGATACATTCAGTCTACTTTGTAAAGGAATTCAGGGAGATGGCAGTTAAAGAACGGGTTGGTTTAGTCGTTAGCGACAAAATGGATAAAACTGTAGTTGTGGCAATTGAAAACCGATCTCCCCATATTAAGTATGGCAAGATCGTAGTGCGCACCAAGCGTTATAAAGCCCATGACGAAGAAAATAAATGCCACACTGGCGATCGGGTTCGGATTCTAGAAAGTCGTCCCCTAAGCCGGACTAAACGATGGGTTGTTGCCGAAATTTTAAATTCTTCATCAGCTACCTGAACCGGAGCCAATTACCATGATTCAGCAAGAAACCTATCTTAATGTGGCAGATAACAGCGGCGCCCGCAAGCTCATGTGTATTCGTGTTTTAGGCGGTAATCGCCGTTATGCGGGTATTGGAGATGTTATCGTCGCCGTCGTCAAAGATGCCATTCCCAATATGGCTGTTAAACGATCCGATGTGGTAAAGGCGGTGGTGGTTCGCACCCGCAAGGCTTTACGTCGGGATAGTGGGATGAGCATTCGTTTTGATGATAACGCTGCGGTTATCATCAACGCTGATGGAAATCCCCGGGGGACTCGTATTTTCGGTCCAGTTGCCCGCGAATTGCGGGATAAAAATTTCACTAAAATTATTTCTCTGGCTCCGGAGGTGTTGTAATGGCTAAATCCAAACCGAAGATCCGCTACAAAATGCATGTTAAGAAAGGCGATACGGTTCAAGTGATTAGTGGCGATGACAAAGGAAAAGTAGGAGAAATCCTTCGTGCCTTTCCTGAAACCAGCAAAGTGTTGGTTAAGGGGGTGAACTTTCGGACTCGTCATATTAAACCTCGTCAAGAAGGGGAATCCGGACAAATCCTCACTGAGGAATTTCCTATCCATAGTTCAAATGTGATGCACTATTCCAATAAGGAAAAAGTTGCTAGTCGCATTTGCTTCACCTTTAATGAGGATGGACGAAAGGTGCGGAAGCTCAAAAAAACGGGGGAGATTATTGATTAACCCATTAATGCTCCCTAGGTTCTGTAGGTATCTTATTCCTAAGAATACCCTGTTCTCAATCCCCAACCCTGACCACGACCAGGGATTTATCGAGGAATTTATATGCAACGAATGAAACAACTGTATCACGATACGATTATTAAGAAATTGACGGATGAGTTTAAATATACAAATATCCATCAAGTTCCTAGGTTGGTAAAAGTAACCGTCAATCGCGGATTGGGAGAAGCGGCCCAAAATAATAAAGCCATGGAATCTTCCTTGAAGGAACTAGCCATCATTACTGGACAAAAGCCAGTGGTTAGTCGGGCAAAGAAGGCGATCGCTGGCTTTAAGATCCGCCAGGGTATGCCGGTTGGAATTATGGTCACCCTGCGTTCTGAGCGAATGTATGCCTTTCTAGATCGGTTCATTAACTTAGCATTACCACGGATCCGTGACTTTCGGGGAGTCAGCCCAAAAAGTTTTGATGGTCGTGGAAATTACACCCTAGGAGTTCGGGAGCAGTTAATTTTTCCTGAAGTTGACTACGACTCCATCGATCAAATTAGAGGAATGGACATTTCAATTGTGACCACCGCCCATACGGATGAGGAAGGTCGCGCTTTATTACGGGCACTAGGAATGCCCTTTCGAGAATTGTAAGGCAGGCAAACACCTGTCTCTCAACAGTTTTGTAAAGAGGAGACTATGGCGGCTAACGATACCATTGCAGATATGTTGACCCGCATCCGAAATGCGAATTTGGCACGGCATCAAACCACGAATGTGCCATCGACTCGTTTAACTCGGAGCATTGCCCAAGTGTTAAAAAATGAGGGCTTTATTGTAGATTTTGAAGAAAATGGAGAGGGGGTAAAACGTAATTTATTAATTGCGTTGAAATATAAAGGACGAACCCGTCAACCCATTATTACCACCTTAACCCGCGTCAGCAAACCTGGTTTACGGGTTTATGCCAACCGTCGGGAACTCCCTCGAGTATTGGGAGGTATTGGCATTGCCATTATTTCCACATCCAGTGGCATTATGACTGACCGAGATGCTCGTCGTCGTGGCATTGGCGGTGAAGTTTTATGTTATGTGTGGTAGTTTTCAAGAGTTCTGTCGAGATATCATTTTGGACATCACCACAGACTCCTATAACTTTAAACTTGGACGATAATTATTAAGGCTAGGCAATATGTCTCGAATTGGCAAGCGACCTATTCCCATCCCTCCCAAGGTGACTGTAACCATAGTCGGTCAGGAAGTGGCGGTTAAGGGTCCCAAAGGTGAATTAACCAGGGTTCTCCCCCCGGAAGTTACCCTAGAACAGGTGGATGACAAACTTTTAGTAAAGCGGCAGAATGAATCCAGGCCTGCACGGCAACGCCATGGTTTATGTCGCACCTTGGTTTTCAATATGGTGGAAGGGGTTTCCCAAGGGTTCCAACGTAAACTAGAAATTCAGGGTGTGGGGTATCGGGCACAGGTACAGGGTTCTAATTTAGTACTCAATATAGGGTATAGCCATCAGGTGGAAATAAAGCCCCCTACCGGTATACAGTTTACTGTAGAAAGTAATACCAATGTGTTTGTCAGTGGAATTGACAAAGAGATTGTGGGAAATACTGCTGCCAAAGTGAGGGCTGTCCGACCCCCAGAGGTATACAAAGGTAAGGGAATTCGTTACTCTGGAGAAGTAGTTCGTCGTAAAGTTGGTAAGGCAGGCGGTAAGGGAGGTAAAAAATAGACTATGAAGCGAACACGAAGAGATGCGGTGCGGATTAGGCATCAGCGAGTCAGAGGTTCTGTCAGTGGCACTACTGAACGCCCCCGCTTATCCATATTCCGCTCCAATCAACACATCTATGCCCAAATCATTGATGATGTAGCTCAACATACTTTGGTTGCTGCCTCCACCCTGGATACAGAGCTTAAAACAAGCCTTGCTTCTGGAGCAAACTGTGAGGCATCTACAGCAGTGGGCAAACTAATAGCCCAACGTGCCTTGGCTAAAGGGATTCAAAAAGTGGTTTTTGACCGGGGTGGTAACCTGTACCACGGACGGGTGCAAGCTCTTGCGGAAGCTGCACGTGAAGCTGGTTTAGATTTTTAAGGAAGCGAATCATGAACAATCGTCGGAAAAATAACCGAACCCGGGAAAAAGAAACTGATTGGCAAGAACGAGTTGTTCAAATCCGTCGGGTCACCAAGGTGGTTAAGGGCGGGAAAAAACTTAGTTTCAGGGCAATTGTGGTAGTTGGCAATGAACGCGGTCAAGTGGGGGTTGGGGTTGGTAAGGCTTCGGATGTAATAGGAGCGGTGCGTAAGGGTGTGGTAGATGGTAAAAAACATTTAGTGGAAGTCCCCCTCACCAAATCCAACTCCATTCCCCACCCTGCCACCCATTCCAGTAGTGGTGCTAAGGTATTAATCCGTCCCGCAGCACCAGGAACGGGTGTAATTGCTGGTGGTGCTGTCCGGACTGTCTTGGAACTTGCCGGAATTCGTAACGTGTTAGCAAAACAACTTGGCTCCGGCAATCCTTTAAGTAATGCACGAGCAGCCGTCAGTGCTCTTGGTACCCTACGCACATTTGCGGAAGTTGCGGAAGAGCGGGGCATACCAATTGAAAATTTGTATATTTAATGTTACTAGTTAATTTAACGGGTAAAAACCATGAGGCTCAATGATGTACTTCCCCAACCGGGGTCTAAAAAACGACGTCGTCGAATAGGTCGAGGAATTTCGGCGGGGCAAGGTGCCAGCGGTGGGTATGGTATGCGAGGACAAAAGTCCAGATCTGGTCGGGGTACTCGACCCGGGTTTGAAGGGGGGCAAATTCCGTTATACCGAAGAATTCCTAAACTGAAGCATTTCCCCTTAGTGAATCGTCAGCATTACACCATTGTTAATGTTAGTAAGTTAGCGGAGTTACCCGCCAACACCCAAGTATCTTTGGAACTACTCCTAAATATGAAGATTTTGACAACCAATGATGGTCCCCTCAAGATTTTAGGGGACGGAGAATTGGGGGTTGCCCTTGAAGTTACCGCTACTGCTTTTACCAAGGGTGCCCGATCTAAAATTGAAGCTGCAGGTGGTACTTGTATTCTTGAGACGTAAAAATTACCTGCGCTGATAGTTTTTGGTCAGTGCAGGGTTTGTTCTTTATTCAATATTCCCTAATGCAATGAGTCTCCCATGGTCATTATTTGCATGTCACTGAGCCCTTGGCAGCCATCCACTCAGTGCCCGTGCCTTCGTAAATCGCCGCAAAAGTTGCATCGGGCCAGTCCTTATCGATGGAAATATAGCCCTTTAACGAATAGCGGGTCGTTTCATAACCAGCAGTGGTGATGCCGAGGCTCGTCAGGTAATAGTATCCGTGGGGTGGTTCCGACTGAACCCTACCCTTGTCACCATCAAATGAATACCAAGTTACACCACTGTGATCCCACCTGAACGATTTCACTTCGCCGGTCCTAAGGTTCCAAGTAATCGCTACGCTCTCAGGTGGACCGCCGGCATAGATGGCACTGTTGGTTTTAAAGGTGCAGTTTTCACCGCTGAGAAACTTAGAAGCAGTTGCTGGAGAAAGAGGTAACGCTGCTAAGGTCAAAGTCAAAGCTGTACTATAGATGAATCGGATGTAAAACATAGCTGTTTCCTGTTTCTGATTAAAGAGTTTCCGTATTGTTCGGTAAAAGCCATCTAAACTACGGGGTACTCCCCACTAGACTGCTCGGTTGGTGGTGAGGGAGGAGTCCCCCCCTGAGTACCCCCCCTGAGTAAATTGATAATCGTAGACCTCAATACCGAAGGGGTGGGGGACGGGGGAACCATTCGTCTGGGATTTCACGTTGATTTTCAACCTATTGTTTGACCTGATCCATAGTAACGCCGCCACAACTGACAACGCAATAGGTTCCAGTCCAGAACACTGGCTTACTATAATTTGGTTGATACCATCCGCATACTCTTTGGGAATCAACCGACTGGAAACGGTCTTTAAGTTATGCACCAACTTGCTGATTGCTACCAAATGAACGTGGTGGGACTCTCCGTTAAAATCAGTCAGTGTGCTGCTCCACTGTTCCCAGGTATTAGCAACGATTTCTTGCAATCTTTCCAGGATCCCCTTGTCAATTATCTTTTTGC
>CAIUCS010000081.1 GCA_903897715.1 uncultured Synechococcales cyanobacterium | reverse complement strand
GGGTTTGTTGTATAAAAATTACCGAAATGGACTTTTCACCTAGTCGAGTCACTGCGGCAATGGTATTGTCATCATCTGTATCTCCTTGTCGTGTAAATTCATGGGGTTTATGGTTTCCCGTGGCGGGAGGTAATTTTATTGCATTGGCTTGGGTAATTTGTTTGTGGGTTTCACCCTCTAAGTAATCCATTTCAGATTGCTGCCAATCTTTCCTCAGATTGAGTTCTAATTCTTGAGGGACAGGTATAGTGAGGTTGTAGACAGATTCGATTAACTCATCCATCTCTTGAGGAAGGGTCAGGCTATCCCGATGACGCAAAGTAAGCCAGGTTCGGAGTAAAATATGGCGATTGTAAATGAATCCAGGCTGGTTAAAGTTAATGGGTCTTGTTGGGTCTACAATCGGCGCAATTAACCATAAGGTGGGTTCCATCAACATAGATGGTCGTTTCTGCCGTTCAGCATGGCGATGTAATCGACCTGACCGCTGTAGTAACAAATCAATTGGAGCAAGGTCACTAACCATTAAATCAAAATCTAAATCCAGACTTTGTTCTACGACTTGAGTTGCTACCAATACGAATTTATAAGGTCGTTGCGTTTCCGTATCACTAGGCTTACCAAATTTGCGGATACAGTCTTTTTCGATGCGTTCTCGATGAATATATAAAAATCGTCCATGGAATAATCCCAGTTCTTCTGATGGAAAGTATTGTTTTAATTGTTCAAATACATCCTGCGATCGCCCTATGGTGGAACAAATGACAACTGCACAGCCACCATTGGTTAGTTTTGAGTGTAAAGCTGGCATCCATTCTTCATCATTAACCCATTTTAATCTAAGAGAACGACTAACATGGGGTGAGGCTGAAAAAGGAAAAACCATCATTCCTTCTGACGGGGTAAATGTAGTGAAACGGGGATAAGTTGCCATTGGCAACTCCGGCAGCTTGCAGTTACACCCTTTCGCATAAGCTGTAATTAAACGGTGACGGGTATTCTGCGGTAAAGTGGCTGACAAAGCAACCACAGGAGAACCTAAAAGAGCTAACCATTCTAAAAATCTTTCTAATAAAGTACTTGTATAAAGGTCATAGGCATGAATTTCATCCAGAATCACGGTACGCCCTGCTAGTCCAAATAATCGTACAAATTGATGTTTAGACCGTACTGCTCCCATTAAGGCTTGATCAATAGTACCCACTCCATAGGGACTCAGTAGTGTGCGTTTACGCACGGTATACCATTCCCGTGCCACCACTCTATGGTCTTCGTCATAAACCTGTACCTGAGCATCTAGACGACAAATTGTCTCCTGGTAGTCATCTTTAAGAGCAGCGGCTGAATGGCTCAAGGTTAGATTAATTAAGCCTGGGAACTCTGACTGAGGGTAACGTTGAATTAAAAACCGTCTGACCCGTTCAAACATTGCATTACTGGTTGCCTGGGTTGGTAATCCAATATAAAACCCACCTGCACTGGCTTGCTGCTGTAAGTAATCTGCCAGATATAAAGCTGCTTCTGTTTTTCCTTCACCCATTGATGCTTCAACAAGAACTATACAAGGTGTTGTCAAGTTGGGGGCGATCGCGATCGCCCTGTTTTGCAGAGCCCTGGGTTGAGGAATTTGGGGAAACAGTTCATTAAAACTAAGGGGTTTACCAATTGGTAATGGTGACCAACCAATAGCGATTAATGCTTTTTTAGCTTTTGTCTGTAAGTCGGTAATGTAGTGAGAAAACGGTTGATCATTTCCATAGGGGAACCCTATCTTTTCATCAGGGTTAGATGCTATCCAATCGGAAACAGTGGTTAACCCTGCTAATAGCATTGCTGATGCGTTGTCACATTGAGTTGGTAAATCTGTAGGCAAAAGACCTACAAAATCCTTGAGTTGGTCAAAAATTTGATGACTAAAACGGCGTTGAAACCAAGTACCATCTTCCTTAGAACCAGCTAAATCATCATTAAGGCTATTTATTTCTGCTGCCGAGGGGAAAAAACCATGGTGTCCACCAACCAGAATAGCAAGTCGATTGGCTAACAACCTCTTTAAGCCAAGTTCTACCAAAAAATCTGGCAAAGTTTTAGCAGTTACTACGCCATGGGGTGCACTTTCTTTACGAATCGCGGAAGGCAATGTTTGCCAGAGATCATATAACTCTTTCCCTGCCAACGCCTTGCCCACTTCACTGACTTGAAATTGAAAAGCAGGGCTAACTTTGCCTAAATCATGACAACCTGCCAGAAATCCACAGCATTTAATTAAAGATTCGCCAGATATGCCTAAACCCCGTTCCAGAGTTGCTTGTGCAACTGGACTAAGATAACTACGGATAATTTCCATGGCAACTGCGGCTGTATCAGCCAAATGGCAAATCACTGGATGGTATTTTGGTAAACCATTGCCACTCAATTCGCCTTTCCCAGTTTTCGCCCAAAATTTTACGGTCATCCCTGCTCATCTCCGTATTTTTCTAGCATCTCCACCACCTCCTCCCGCATCATCCCCACCAACTCCGACGGTGCCCTCACCACCGCGCCCCTCCCATAAAACAACACCCATCGTTTCACCTCATTCAACCCAGGTACCACAAACTGTAACGTCAACGATCCATCCCCATGCTCCTCAATTCGTTGCGTCCGATGCCACTTTCGTTCACGAATATACGGAGCAGTGGGCGCATCAAACCAAACCACCACTTCCTGAAGACTCCCCCCCACCTCCCATTGAAATGCAGATTCCAGATGAGTCTCTCGGTTGTAACTAGGGTTTACCACAAACCGTTCCTCTAGCAACCGAATTTCCCGAATCCGATCCACCCGAAACCATCGCGGTTCTTGGCGAGAATGACACCATCCCGTCACATACGGATTATGGGAAGAAAAATGCAACATATAGGGATCAAATTTGCGTTCTGAAACCGGCTTGCCCGGCGTTGCATAACGCATCCACACCTGACGTTGTTGTTGTGCCGCCTGCTCCAGCACATACCACACCTCCGCATCCAGATCCAACTCCGCCCCTTGACGGAACAGCACACACTCGTCCGCCAGATGCTGCAAATCCACCCATATTTTTTCTGGTAACCGCTGCCCCAACTGGACAATTGCCGACTGTAATTGTTGACGATAAACGGATCCCCCATAAGCTGACAACATCCGTGCCCCCAACACCAATGCAAACAACTCCCCTTGGCTTAACGGAATACTAGGCAATCGCCAATTAGCATCAGTATAGAAATAACCCCGTGCCCTAGACCAAGCCAACGGAGCTTCATAGCGATCGCGTAAAAAATCCAGATCACCACGAATCGTCCGTTCACTAACCTCCAATGCCTTAGCCATCAGCCTTGCGGTATACCGTTGACCAGAACGTAGCAGGACATCGATCTTTAACAACCGTTCTAAATGACGTGACACAACCCCCCCATGCCTCAGCAATCCATCAGCCCCAATTGAGATATGGACTCTATTGTTGGAGACTACTCTTCATCTTAAATTATCCACTCTGCAAAAAAGTTGCAGGCTCAAGCATAAATCACCCCGACAGTCTCGGCTAAATCATTTAGGTCACACAAGCTAACAGCTTGTATCATCCCCCATAGGTGACCCTATCTGACTCGACAACCAACCCCATCACCCATCAGAACGGGACGGCAGCTTAGACCCAAACCAAAACCAAAGCCCAGCAATCACCAAAGTTCCCCCAGACAAAAGAGCCGCCATAGACCAAAACGCCATCCGACTTCCCATCACCAACGCAGACACAGGAGCATCAAGCACAGACAACTCCCCATCCAGCCCCGACAGCACCATCCTAGAAAAAATCAACCCTGATAAAGGAATCCCAATAGACTGCCCTAAAATCCGAGCCAAAGATAACAACCCAGCCGCAATCCCCAAATGTTGACGAGAAACCGCACCCATAATCGTATTATTATTAGGAGATTGAAACAAAGCCACCCCCAGCGCATAGGGAACAACCGCAATCCCATAAAAAGTAAGGGAACTAGACTCATCCATACTGCCAAGAAACACACAACTAAGACAAATCAACCCCAAACCAACCAAACTCACCGTTCTACCCCCAATCCAGTCTGAAGTCAGCCCAGAAAGAGGAGCAAAAATAGAAATAATAATGGGTGGAATCGCCAGTAACAAACCTGCCCTGTCCGGGGGATAGTGTTGAACCAGTTCCAGGAAAAAAGGTAGAATAAAAATAATCGCAGCAATACATAAGTTACCCATCAATCGCAAAGCCAGACCAGCAGAAAGGGGAACTGATTGAAAAAGAGTGAGATCCAGCATAGGGTCAGTCTGCGTTGATTCAATCCAAAGAAAAGCAACCAAACCCACCACCGTCAACCCCATCAGCACCAAAATGAAGGGAAGTTCCAAAACATTCATTTGGGCAAGGGTAATGGCTGCCATAAAACAGGATAAAGTAACCATCAGAGATAAGGTACCCTGAACATCAACCCCCCGCTGAGAATGGGTAACGGAAGAACTGGGCATAAACAGGATAATAATTATCATCCCAAGCAAACCAATGGGTACATTAATCCAAAAAATTAACGGCCACCCCCCCAAGGGTAGCAACACCCCCCCCAAGGATGGTCCCAGGGTAATTCCCAATCCATAAACCCCAGCCCGAATTCCTAAAATCAACCCCCGTTGATGGGTAGGGAATGTCTCCACTAAAATAGCAGTGCCTAAACCAGATAAAAAAGCAGCCCCTAACCCTTGTAATGCGCGAAAAACAATTAAATAAACCACATTCACCGAAAAACCACAGGCTAAGGAAGCCAGGGTAAAAACCCCCAGACCAACCAAATAAAGAACTCTTTTATCCCAAATATCCCCCAACCGAGCAATACTAAGAACTGAGACAGCAATGGCAATTAAATAACTTAACACCACCCATTGGATCACGGCAAAACCCGTTTGTAAGGACTCAACCATCACCGGCAGAGCCAGATTAATAACATAGACATCAATGGCAAAGATAAAAACCCCAATGCTGACACCCAATGCAATCCACCACTTGTTACACTCAGATGGTTGGGTAGTGAATAATTGTTCCACGGCACTACAGTACTAATAAAAAGCAAAGAATCAATGGGTAAACAACCCCTGGGGAGGGATACCATCCAAGCCAATGAGAACCTCCATAACTGCCTTAACCACAGGAGCAGAGACTGTTGAGCCAAAGGCATTATCCCCCATGGGTTCATCGATAACAGTCAAGACCACAAACCGGGGGGCATTGGCTGGTAAAATGGCACCAAAACTACTGATGGTTCGATTCCCATACCCACCTTTAGGGTTGGCTTTTTGAGCAGTTCCAGTTTTCCCAGCAATGGAATAACCTGGAATCTGACTGGCTTTACCAGTCCCTTGGTTCACAACTGCCGTCATCATTTGTAATACCGTATTCGTTGTGCGGGACGAAAAAATACGACGGGGAGTGGGGTATTTGGGTTGCCATCCTATATTTCCTTGCACATCCACCAACCCCACCACTACATGGGGAACAACCAAATTCCCGCCATTGCCGATGACAGCCAATAACTGGGCTAACTGTAATGGAGTCATAGATAACCCTTGTCCAAAGGCAGCAGTAGCCGATTCCACCCCTACATTCACAAATTGTGCTTCAGATTTTAACTGACCAATGGATTCTGACGGCAAGTCAATACCCGTTGGCTTCCCAATCCCCATCGTTTGCAGCCAATGGTAAAATTCTCGCCGGGGGACGGCTGCCATCATATTCACCATTCCCACATTACTGGAATGAATTAAAATTTGAGTAATGGTTTGATTTCCCCTTGGTCCAACAGCGGCAAAGTCATTATTAAGGATGGGCCATTTGCCAATGGTTAGCTTTCCTTGGTCATAAAGGACAGTATCAGGTTGGACGGAGTTGGTTTCTAGGGCGATCGCCACATTCAGGGGCTTAAACGTTGAACCAGGTTCAAATAAATCAGTGATGGCCCAGTTTTTCAGCAGGGATAGGGTAGACTGATAGTACAAATTAGGGTTAAACGAGGGTTCCGTCACCAAAGCCCGCACCGCCCCATCTCTAACATCCATCACAATCACCGTTCCCCGTTTCGCCCCAAATTTCCGAACCTGTTGCTGAAGGACTAAACGGGATGCCTTTTGCAACCGACCATCTAAGGTCAGTTGTAACCGAAGATCTGGGGATTGGAACCCATTAGCCATGGGGGATAAACTGGAGGGCATCGGCTTACCACCAATGGGATGGGTAGGAAGCATAATCAACTCTTCCTGACTAAGCTCCACCCCTCCCTGTCCCTTGCGGTCCAAATTAACATATCCCACTGCCTCCCCAAATAATTCTTGTTGGGGATACAAGCGTTGTTGGCGTCGAGTCAGCTCCAAGCCATCCATCTGCAAATTCAAGATTTGATCAGCAACATTTTCAGAAAGGCTATCACTGACTTTAATCCCCGTTTCACCTTGATTCAATCGCAGTTCTAACTGCTGTGCCGGAACCCGTAATAATGGGCTAAGACGTTGAATTAATTCAGACTTAGGTAGTCTAAATTGTCTAGGATGGGCATAAAGGTTATAAAGGGTTTGATCAACCGCAATTACATTTCCTTGGCGGTCCACAATGGGACGACGGGGTAAATTTGTCTCAGTAATTGGTACTTGACCGGTTGGGAGTTCAGTTTGCCATACCGCACCTAGGGAAATTTGCAAATGATACAATCTTACCAGTAATCCCAAACTGCTCACCACTAAAAAACCCCACACCCAAATTAAACGTTGAACCGTGGGTTGAATGGGTTTTATGGGAATGAAACGAAACCGAGAAAGTTGACCCATTCTAGGGCGATGACCACGGAGCCGTTGATGAATCTTCCCGATGACTTTCACCACAGATGGGGTTGGACGAACAATTTTGGAACTCATGGAATCTGGGGATTTTGAATCAAAAAAGTGAGTATGACCGGGGTGCATTCCATCCCATGGGAAGCATAGGGATACCCTCATTCTCCCCCAATCTTAGGAACCCGAAAAAACTCTCCCTCTGGTTCTGGTGCTCCCTGTAAAATCAACCTCGGATTGGCATAGGGGGTTAGGTGATCCTCACGGGTGATGTTACTCCCATCAATTGCCCGGGTTGTTGGCAATACATCAGTTGTATCCAACTGGTTGAGCTGTTCAATATAGGTTAAAATATCACTTAATTGGGTGGCAAACTGACCTTCTTCATCCGGTGTTAACTCAAGGCGAGCCAAAGATGCCACTTTACGAACTTCTTCAGGTTTAAGCATAGTATTTCAACTCAGCACATTTCATTTATTTACATTCATTTATTGACACAATTGTAACCTAGTAAGCAGGATTACCATATCATCAATGGCTTGTCGTAGGGTTAGGGGGGGTTGATTCGACTGATTTACAATAATACTAAAGGCAAGGGGGGGATAGTGGGCGGGAGTTATATAACCGGCTAAAGCAGCGACCCCCTCCAGGAATCCCGTCTTGGCAACCACAATACCGGCGGCATCAGTATGGCGAAAACGGTTACGAAGGGTACCCGTTGCCCCGGCGACGGGGAGGGTGGACCGAAACAGGTCACCCGTGGTGGTACGGTAAGCAGCTTGTAATGTTTGCACAATTGCTTCCGGGCTGACTAAGTTACGACGGGATAAACCAGATCCATCAGATTGTTCATAACTTTCAGGGTCAACCCCCATTTGAGTGAGGGTCTGACGCACGGCTGCTAACCCTAAACTAGCCGAATCACCGTTGATTTGACGGGTTTGCAGTGCATACTGTACCCCCATTATTCGCAGTAAGACCTCTGCATAGAGGTTATTACTATAGTGATTCACCTCCTCCAATAGGGTCGATAATGGGGCAGAGTCAATGGCCGCTAATTCCATGGCGGTGGATGACAGGGGGGTGGTAGCCGTTACAATTTGTTTCACATTGAGGCGTTGACTGATTAACTGTTGATGAAACCGGTTGACAAAGGTTTTCGTGGCATTCACCACGGCTATGCCCACCCTATAGGGCTCGGAACCCCTATGGAGTTGCCCGCGGATGGATAATACCCCCTGATTATTACGATGAAGGTGGATTGACTCGGGTTGGGAAGGGGAAACGGTGATGGATTGATTATTGATTTGCCATTGGGGGGTGATCCCCTGATCATTCCAGGATAGGCGAAGGGGTTGACCGAGTTGGGTGGGCGTTAAGGTAATACCCAAGGCATTTTGATTTAGAATCAAACTGGTAACGGGGGCACCAGTATCCAATTGGGTATCTTCCCATTCCCACGTCGGGTGCACCGAGTCACCTTGGAAATACTGATCATCAATGACCAATCGATCAATTTGATCTATCCCTTGGTTCCTTAGTTTGTTCCCCACATCCCTAGCGAATTGATCCAATTGGCGATCCGTTATGGTAGGGTCCCCCCGTCCCACCAACCGTAGCCAGAGTTGATTCCTTGGGCTGGGTTCCCGATAGACGGATGTACGAATACGGAATTCACCCCCAAGGCGGGTTAGAGCAGCCCCACTGGTGAGTAATTTGATGGTGGATGCGGGGATGAAAAAACGGGTTGATTCATGGCTATAAAGGGTGCTTGCTGCCCCGTTGTTGGGTAAGGTTTGAATAAAAATCCCCCATCGGCTTCGGCTTAGGTGGGGGCGATTCATAATGGCAGCGATCGCCGGTTCTAATTGGGATAAACAAAGGGGGGAGGACGAAGTTGGGGTTTGTCCCAGTGCTGGGGAACAAAACAGTATCCCACAACTCAAAACCCAAAATGAAAGACCCCGTTTCACCTTACCCCCATCTGCCCGTAAATACTTGGGTTGCTGGACCAGTCATATATAACCGTCCGTCCTGGATAGACCATTCAATGAATAACTGTCCCCCGGGCAGTTCAATTGTGGCACGGCGATCGCTACGTCCAGTTAAGACAGCCGCTACCAATGCTGCACACGCCCCCGTACCACAAGCCAAGGTTACCCCCGCTCCCCGTTCCCAAACCCGCATTTTTAAATAATCGCACCGTTCTACCTGAATAAATTCCACATTCACCCGTTGGGGGAAGACGGGATGACATTCAAATTGGTGACCCAACGAGCCAATGGGGATTACCTCCAGATCATCTACGAATGTAATGCAATGGGGATTACCCATACTTACACAGGTTACCTGCCATTTTTTCCCATCAATGACCAAATCCTCTTCAATGACCTTATTCTCCCCCGGACCTAACGTGGTGGGAATATCCTTAGCAAGCAATCGGGGTAACCCCATATCAACGGTAATCTGACCGTCTGGTTCCAATCGGGGTGAAATAACACCAGCCAGGGTATTAATTCGGTAGGTGATAGAACGGGTGGGGGTTTCCACCTCTTCTAAGTCTGCTAAAAATTTAGCTAAACATCGAATCCCGTTACCACACATTTCCGGTTCAGAGCCATCTGAATTAAAAATCCGCATGGTGTAATTGGCATCCATTCCACCGGGTAGGGCAAAAATGACACCATCAGCCCCAATGCCAAAGTGGCGATCGCACCACAATACCGCTTGTGACGGAGTGATGAGTGGTTCTGGTTGATGACGATTATCGATCAAAATAAAGTCATTACCCAGACCGTGGTATTTAGTAAATTCAAGTGTCATAGACGATATGAGTCAGAAAAAAGCAAATCAACTATAAACAGTGGGGATTCGACCATGGCATATCTTCGGAATTTTGTTGAAGATACCCCCTATACTTGAGCTACGGGAGGTTTTGGCATGGCAGCAATTTGGGCTTCCGTTTTTTCCCGGTCTAACTTAAACATTAAAGTAGATAAAGGGGGTAAACACAAATCCAACGAATAGGGACGATAGTGATAGGACCATTCTTCAGCCCACTTCCCACCTAAATTACCCATATTACTCCCCCCATATTCTCGAGAGTCACTGTTTAAGATTTCAGTATAAAAGCCCCACTCCGGCACCCCAATTCGATAATGGGAATGGGGCTGGGGGGTAAAATTACACACCACAATCATAAATTCATGATCCTGATCCGGTGCCGATTTTGCCCTTCTCAGAAATGAGACCACACTATGGCGATTATCACTACAGTCAATCCACTCAAAGCCCCCTTCATTAAAATCCTGACTAAATAACGCTGCCTCCTGACGATAAAGGGCATTTAACTCAGTCATAAAATATTTCAGGGATTGATGGGGTTCATGCTGCAACAAATGCCACTCCAAATCTCCCCATACGTTCCATTCCCGCCATTGGGCAAACTCCATGCCCATAAATAAGGTTTTTTTACCAGGATGGGCGAACATAAACCCAAATAAACAGCGCAAATTTGCAAACTTTTGCCAGTCATCCCCCGGCATCTTACCCAACATATTACTCTTTCCATGAACCACTTCATCATGGGATAGAGCCAGCATGAAATTTTCGCTATGGTTATACCACATGCTAAAGGTAATATTGTTTTGGTGAAATTGCCGATCCCAACAATCGGTGTGGAAATAATCTAAAATGTCATGCATCCAGCCCATGTTCCATTTCAGGTTAAAACCAAGCCCCCCCACGTAGGTTGGCCAAGATACCATGGGCCATGACGTTGACTCTTCGGCAATTGAAAGTACACCAGGGAAGTAACTAAATATCACATGATTGGTTTGACGGATAAAGTCCGCTGCTTCAATATTTTCCCTACCCCCATATTCATTAGCCACCCATTCTCCTGGTTCTCGACAATAATCCAGATAGAGCATAGACGCTACCGCATCAACCCGCATTCCATCAATGTGATATTTATCAAACCAAAATAAAGCATTGGCAACCAAAAAATTGCGCACTTCATTGCGGGAATAATTAAATACCAGGGTACCCCATTCCTTGTGTTCTCCTTTACGGGGGTCTGCATGTTCGTATAAGTGAGTGCCATCAAAAAAAGCTAACCCATGTCCGTCTTTGGGAAAATGACCAGGAACCCAATCTACAATCACCCCAATGCCATTTTGATGACATTGGTCTACAAAATACATGAAATCATCGGGGGTACCAAAGCGGGAAGTAGGGGCAAAATAACCGGTAACCTGATACCCCCAGGAACCATCGTAGGGATGTTCTGCAATGGGTAATAACTCTAGGTGGGTGAAGCCAAGTTCTTTAACATAGGGGATTAATTGATGGGCTAACTCCCGATAAGTGAGAAAACGAGCCCCAGGATTCCATTCAGAAACCACTACCACTGGTTCAGTGTCCCCATTGGGTAAGGATGATGGTTCATCGGCAGCAGCATGAAGCCATGAACCAATATGGACTTCATATACCGAAATCGGCTGGGTGAGGGGGTCCCGGCTTCGTCGTTGTTCCAGCCAACCCTGGTCTTGCCATTGAAAGGTACTCAGGTCGGTCACAATGGATGCGGTTTTTGGTCGTGTCTCTTGCTGAAATCCGTAGGGGTCGGATTTTTCATAAATATGACCATCATGATTTTTTATCTCATACTTATAGTGAACCCCACCTGTTAACCCTGGAATAAATAATTCCCAAATCCCATTCCCACTTCGTTTAGCCATTTGATGCTTCCGTCCATCCCAGTGATTAAAGTCACCTAGAAGGGACACATTACGGGCATTGGGAGCCCAAACGGCAAAATAAACCCCTTGAACTCCATTCAGTTCAGCTAGATGAGCCCCTAATTTTTCATAGATTCGGTGATGGTTGCCTTCTGAAAACAAGTGGACATCATATTCAGTCAGTTTTGGGGAATGGAAAGCATAGGGGTCATAAATGACCCGTTCATGGTCTCCTTCCTGAATGCGTAATTGATAATTAGAGAGTTCTAAGATGTCTATTACACATTCAAAAAAATGGGGATCATGGACAGAAACCATTGGTATTTCTTGACGGTTCCCGGGCAAGAGGATTGAAACGGCACTGGCTCCAGGTAAATAGGCTCGTACCACCCACTTTTGTTTTCCATCTTCTTCAATTTGATGGGGTCCGAGCACTTCAAAGGGGTCGTGGTGTTGGTTCGAAACAATCCAATTGACTTGCTCTTGTGGTACGGTGACAGCCATAAAACACCTTGTTATTAAGAATAAACAGCAACCATTTAACTATTATCTAAGTCTCACCCAACCAACCCTGCCAGATGAACCCTTGAATCACAATCCCAGCGTCACAATGCGATTGAACCGTCTTCAAGTGAAGGTTTTATAGGGGTTGGCACCTACCCATCTCATGGGGTTTCCCTAGTAAGGGAATGGAAAATATCCCAGTTTAAGCTTGTACTTATACATCAGGAGTATCATGGGAAAATTATAGCCTTTATTCGTCTTTTATCTCGGAACAGCTAAATCCCCTTTTTCAATGTCATTACAATAAAAATTCACTGGGTTTCCAATTGTTTCAAACCCCCATGGACGGATTTCTCGATTCATTCATCCCAATTAAGGTTGAATATTGGTTTCATCCGCCGTGGCAGATAGTTAAAACCTTCAGTGACTGTTTTATTAATTCTCAGTCCCTTTATTTCTTTTTTATTTCATTTATTTCGGCTTTATCCATGTCATTAACCATTGTTGTCAAAATTGGGACATCCAGCCTGACTCAGCAAAAAACTGGACATCTGGCGTTATCAACCATTGCTACTTTAGTAGAAGTATTAACTGATTTACGACGACAGGGACATCGCGTAGTCATGGTATCCTCTGGCGCAGTGGGAGTGGGGTGTGTTCGTTTGGGATTCAATGAACGTCCCAAATCTTTAGCATTAAAGCAGGCAGTTGCAGCCGTCGGTCAGGGACGGTTAATGCGTATCTATGATGACCTGTTCACCACATTAGGGCAACCAATTGCCCAGGTATTATTAACCCGTACTGATTTAGTTCAGCGGAATTGCTATGTGAATGCTCACCGAACCTTTCAAGAATTACTGCGATTGGGGGTGATTCCGGTAGTTAATGAGAATGATACCGTTGCGGTAGATGAATTAAAGTTTGGTGATAATGATACATTGTCAGCCTTGGTGGCGGGTTTAATCGCCGCAGATTGGCTATTCCTGTTAACAGATGTGGATCGCCTTTATTCTGCTGATCCTCGTAGTCATCCTGAGGCACTGCCCATTTGTTTGGTGGAAGATATTGATCAATTAACGAAACTGCAAATTGATGTGGGCGGACAAGGGTCTTCCTGGGGAACAGGAGGAATGTTGACAAAGATCACTGCCGCCCGAATTGCATCTGAAGCTGGAACACGGACAGTTATCACCGACGGGCGATCGCCCCACAATATCATTAAAATCTTAAACGGTGAAAACGTGGGAACCCAATTTGAACCCAAAGCCCATCCAGTGACTGCCCGTAAGCGTTGGATTACCCATAGTCTGGTTCCGTTGGGAAAATTATATTTAGATGAGGGAGCTATTAGGGCAGTACAACAGTCTGGCAAGTCATTGCTGGCAGCCGGTATTATCAATATTGATGGGGAGTTTAATAGTCAGGACGCTGTGCAATTATGTGATAAAGAAGGACGGGAGATTGGACGGGGATTGGTTAACTACAGTAGTACTGAGTTACACAAAATCCGTGGACATCATTCAGACACTTTTTCCATGCTTTTGGGATATGAAGGGTTGGATACTGTGGTTCATCGAGATAATTTAGTTTTATTATAAATTCATCGGAGATAGGGTAAAAGAAAAAGAAGGAAAGAAGTCTTGGTAAGGATGAAACAACTAAAAAGACAACACTAAACGAAACCCAACACAGATGCCCCAGATATCTTGGGAGTTCCACGTACGATTCGCAGAACCCATGCTCTTGGCATCGTTGAACTAAGAACCGTTCCGCAGTACCCCCCTCCTCTTACTCTGTTCACCCTCTTTCAACCAAGTGCTCCCATCTGTTGGCGCTCCCTCATTGTTGTCATGCTAAACATCAGCACACCATTCCCATACACTGTCATGTGTATCATAGAGTCCCCATGGATTGGGGGGATAACTGCCAACATTTTGTGTCTCTCCCAAAAACACTCCTCTGGGATCGGATTCATAATTTGCTTGATTTGTAGTAATGGTTTCTCCACAGCAAAGGGTGGATAGTTCCAGCTCGACAGGCATATTCCCATTCTGCCTCACTAGGTAACCGATCATTTAATTCCGTACTAAAGGCTCACCATATTGTCGCCAGAAAAGGATGAGGCAATTCGGGCGTGGTTGAGGGGGTCGGGGCACGTCTGGTGTATTCGCCAGACTTCTCATCGATTGAGAACTTTTGGTCAAAGCTAAAGACCATGCTCAAGACGTTGGGAGTACGAACCTATAGCTCCCGAAGCTTCTGAAACCGCCTTTCAGAACGTCTCTGAAGCAGACATTACAAGCAGGTTTACCCATTGCTGCAATACCTCATAATTATGAAATCTGCTATATTGCCGTAGACAAAACCTGTATGCTAAAAATACGGAAGGATTACAAAGAGCAGTCACGATACAACGCTTAATTCACAACTGGGTAAGACCTCATGTAGGCTTAGGTAAGCACAAGACTCCAGCTATGGCGATGGGGTTATATCACCGACGGATTTCTATGCTGGAGTTGCTATCATTACGGGGCTTTTCTTCCTTCATGCCTTAACTGAACAGTACCAGTCAATATACCCCCAGGGGAATTCGAATCCCCGTTTTCTCCGTGAAAGGGAGGTGTCCTAGGCCTCTAGACGATGGGGGCAAAGAGTAAGCTTAAATTGATCTTTCAATTAGAATCCATAATTATTAAGCTAACCAATGATGGGAAGAATGTCAATATCTAAAGTAGATTTCCATCAATTCCCATTATGGTTCATGGTGGATGAACTCTGGAACTGGTATAACACCATCGCCACAATGACTAGAGGGTGAAATAGGAACATATTTTTATAACCATTAAGTTTTATCAATAATCAATGTTGATCGTTAGATTAGGTGCTTCTATCCAGTGCTAAAAAATTAGATGGATCCAGCTTCCCAGACTTTGAATTATTGTTAACTTCCATGAATACCACTCCAGTTGAACCCCTATAATACCCAAATAGTTAAACTGCCAATTTAATAAGGTAGTCATAACATTCTTGTTCATCCTTCAATAACAGGTCAAGTAGGGTTAGGTTTTCTGTGATTACTGTTCCAATCAGCTTTTATATCCATCCCTATGGTTTAATTGCTTGGGCTGGCGTAGACATTGACTCAGCCATGACTTGGTAAATGTAAAATATCGGAATTCCACCTATGGTAACCAACGGATTTACAAGTCTCGTTCCTTGTCTAAAGAGAGGAGATTCTCAATGACAATTAGTCCGCCGGAGCGAGGGGCGAAAGTTAGGGTAGTTGTCGATCAAGATCCGGTACCCACTTCCATTGAAAAATGGGGACAACCTGGTCACTTTGACAGAACTCTAGCGAAAGGTCCCAAAACCACAACTTGGATTTGGAACCTCCACGCCGACGCTCATGACTTCGATAGCCATACAAGTGATTTAGAAGACGTTTCGCGTAAAATTTTTAGTGCTCACTTCGGTCATTTGGCCGTCATCTTTGTTTGGTTAAGTGGTGCCTATTTCCATGGTGCTAAATTTTCCAACTACGAAGCATGGCTAACCAATCCCACCGGAATAAAGCCAAGTGCCCAAGTTGTTTGGCCCATTGTTGGGCAAGAAATCCTCAATGGTGATGTGGGTGGCGGTTTCCACGGTATCCAGATCACTTCAGGATTGTTCCAGCTATGGCGTGCCAACGGTATCACAACATCCTATGAACTTTACTGCACTGCCATTGGCGCCTTAGTCATGGCAGCATTAATGTTATTTGCTGGCTGGTTCCACTACCATAAGGCTGCTCCAAAGTTGGAGTGGTTCCAAAACGTAGAGTCAATGATGAATCACCACTTGGCTGGCTTGCTGGGTTGTGGTTGTCTGGGCTATGCCGGTCAACAAATACATATTTCTCTACCAATCAACGCTTGCTTAGACGCAATTGATGCTGGTAAGCCCCTCACGGTTGGTGGAAAATTAATCAAAACCGTTGCGGATATTCCTGCCCCCCATGACTGGATTCTCAATCCTAGTCTCATCGCCGACATCTATCCTAGTTTTGCAAAAGGGTTAACCCCATTCTTTACCCTGAATTGGGCAGTTTATTCTGACTTCCTTACATTCAAGGGAGGATTGAACCCTGTAACTGGCGGACTTTGGCTTAGTGATACAGCGCACCATCATTTGGCATTAGCCGTTTTGTTTATTATCGCTGGTCATTTTTACCGGACGAATTGGGGTATTGGACATAGCTTCAAGGAAGTACTTGAAGCTCATAAGGGTCCCTTTACCGGTGAGGGGCATAAAGGGTTGTATGAAGTATTTACGACTTCCTGGCATAGCCAGTTGTCGTTAAATTTAGCATTGGTTGGGTCTTTGAGTATCATTGTTGCCCATCATATGTATTCCATGCCTCCCTATCCCTATATTGCCACTGACTATCCAACTCAATTGTCTCTATTTACCCACCACATGTGGATTGGAGGCTTCTTGATTGTTGGGGCTGCTGCCCATGCCGCAATTTTCATGGTGCGAGATTATGAACCCTCAACCCATGTCAATAATTTATTGGATCGGGTGATTCGCCATCGGGATGCGATCATTTCCCACTTAAACTGGGTTTGTATATTCTTAGGCTTCCATAGCTTTGGTTTATACGTTCACAACGATACCATGCGAGCATTTGGACGTCCCCAGGATATGTTCTCGGATACGGGTATTCAGCTCCAACCCGTATTTGCTCAGTGGGTACAAAATATCCACTCATTAGCACCGGGTGGTACTGCCCCCAATGCTGCGGCAATTGTGAGTCATGCTTTTGGCGGCGGGGTTGTTGCCGTTGGTGGTAAGGTGGCAATGATGCCCATTGCCTTGGGCACGGCAGATTTTATGGTTCACCATATCCATGCCTTTACCATCCATGTGACTGCCCTTATTCTTTTGAAAGGGGTTCTATTTGCTCGCAGTTCTCGTTTAGTTCCAGATAAAAGCACGATTGGGTTCCGTTTCCCATGCGATGGACCAGGACGGGGTGGTACCTGTCAGGTTTCCGGGTGGGATCACGTTTTCCTAGGGCTATTTTGGATGTATAACTCCATTTCAGTGGTTATTTTCCACTTTAGCTGGAAGATGCAGTCTGATGTATGGGGGACAGTTGCCTCTGATGGCACAGTATCCCATATTGCAAATGGTAATTTTGCCCAAAGTGCAATCACCATTAATGGATGGTTACGGGATTTCCTCTGGGCACAAGCATCTCAGGTAATCACTTCCTACGGTTCGGCATTGTCAGCCTATGGATTGTTATTCTTAGGTGCTCACTTTGTATGGGCTTTTAGTCTAATGTTCTTGTTTAGTGGTCGTGGCTACTGGCAGGAGTTAATCGAATCGATTGTTTGGGCACATAATAAACTAAAAGTTGCCCCGGCAATTCAACCCCGAGCATTGAGTATTATTCAAGGTCGCGCCGTGGGTGTAGCCCATTACCTCTTGGGAGGGATCGTCACTACGTGGGCGTTCTTCCTGGCTCGGATTATTTCAGTCGGATAATGAGGCCTAGGAGGATTTACTCGAACGTATGGCAACCAAATTTCCAAAATTTAGCCAAGAACTAGCCCAAGATCCAACTACTCGTCGGATTTGGTACGGGATTGCGACGGCTCACGATTTTGAAAGTCATGATGGTATGACGGAGGAAAATCTATATCAAAAGATTTTTGCTTCTCATTTTGGTCATCTGGCAATCATTTTTCTTTGGACCTCAGGCAACCTGTTCCATGTGGCTTGGCAAGGCAACTTTGAACAGTGGATTAAAGATCCCTTAAATGTCCGTCCCATCGCCCATGCAATTTGGGATCCTCAATTTGGGAAGGATGCGGTAGATGCCTTTACCCAAGGGGGAGCATCTTACCCTGTCAATATTTCTTATTCCGGTGTTTATCATTGGTGGTATACCATCGGTCTAAGGACAAACACTGAACTGTATAACAGCTCCTTGTTTTTGCTAGTACTATCAGCTATTTTCCTCTTTGCTGGTTGGCTGCACCTGCAACCAAGATTCCGTCCCAGCTTAGCTTGGTTTAAGAATGCTGAATCTCGTTTGAACCATCATTTGGCCGGTTTATTTGGAGTTAGTTCTTTAGCTTGGACTGGACACCTAGTACATGTGGCTATCCCAGAAGCACGGGGGCAACATGTGGGTTGGGACAATTTCCTTTCCGTTCTCCCCCACCCTGCCGGGCTAGGACCATTCTTTAGTGGTAACTGGGGAGTTTATGCTGAAAATCCAGATACCGCTGGTCATCTGTTTGGCACTTCCACTGGGGCTGGTACAGCCATTCTCACATTCTTAGGTGGCTTTCACCCCCAAACTGAAGCCCTGTGGTTGACTGATATTGCCCATCACCATTTGGCCATCGCGGTTATTTTTATTATCGCTGGTCACATGTATCGCACAAATTTTGCGATCGGTCACAGCATCAAAGAGATCCTTCAGGCTCACAATCCACCGAAAGGGACTCCCTTTGGTGGTTTATTAGGCGAAGGTCATAAAGGTATTTACGATACCTACAATAACTCCTTACACTTCCAACTCGCGTTTCACCTCGCTGCTTTGGGAGTTGTAACATCGGTGGTAGCCCAGCATTTTTATGCTATGCCGCCCTATGCCTTTATTGCTCAGGACCACACCACGATGGCTGCCCTATATACCCATCACCAGTATATTGCTGGATTTATTATGGTGGGGGCATTTGCCCATGGGGCAATTTTCCTGGTGCGGGATTATGACCCTGTTGCGAATAAAAACAATGTGTTAGCGCGCGTCTTGGATCATAAAGAGGCTATCATCTCCCACTTGAGTTGGGTTTCCCTTTTCCTCGGATTCCATACCTTAGGGCTATATGTCCATAATGATGTGGTGGTGGCATTTGGAACCCCGGAAAAACAAATCCTCATTGAACCGGTCTTTGCCCAGTGGATTCAGGCATCCCACGGTAAGTTGCTATATGGGTTTAATACGTTGTTATCCAACTCTGATAGTTTGGCAGCTACTGCGGGTAATAACGTGTGGCTTCCTGGCTGGTTAGATGCCATCAATGCTGGAACCAATTCACTGTTTCTGACCATTGGTCCTGGTGACTTTTTAGTACACCATGCCATTGCCCTAGGGCTTCATACCACCACTTTGATTTTAGTCAAGGGTGCGTTGGATGCCCGTGGTTCAAAGTTGATGCCAGATAAGAAAGATTTTGGCTATAGTTTCCCCTGTGATGGTCCTGGTCGGGGGGGCACTTGTGATATTTCAGCCTGGGATGCTTTCTACTTAGCCATGTTTTGGATGCTGAATACCATTGGTTGGGTAACCTTCTATTGGCATTGGAAACATCTAAGCGTGTGGCAAGGTAATGTAGCCCAGTTTAATGAAAGTTCTACCTACTTAATGGGTTGGCTACGGGATTATTTATGGCTAAACTCTTCTCAGTTGATCAATGGGTATAGCCCTTATGGAACGAATAATCTGTCTGTTTATGCGTGGATGTTCCTATTAGGACACTTAATCTGGGCAACAGGTTTCATGTTCCTGATTTCCTGGAGAGGTTATTGGCAAGAGTTGATTGAGACTTTAGTGTGGGCTCACGAACGTACCCCATTAGCTAACCTGATTCGTTGGAAAGATAAGCCAGTTGCCCTTTCCATTGTTCAGGCTCGCTTGGTAGGTTTAGCTCATTTTTCAGTTGGTTATATCCTCACCTATGCTGCTTTCCTGCTGGCATCTACAGCGGGTAAGTTTGGTTAAACATTAAGGATGATCCACTTCAGTCTTGATTGATTGCGAAAAGCCCTTGTTCATATGAACAAGGGCTTTTTTGCGGGGTAGTGGAGAATCTAGACCCACAAAAGTCAATGTCTTTGATGTAATGGCGAATGCTCGGATATATAATTCGTTGGTTAGTGACAACTCCCACTGTCAACCGCTAAGAGCGGTCTGACGGGGCTTTTCAAATTCAACAATGAGAGTTATTGTCTCACAGGCTGTGCATCCATTAAGCCTCCACCAGCAGCAAATGGTTTTCCTACCGTCCGTTCAAGTAGGTTCAAACTTGCGTTTAATCCCTGTCTAAACTAACTCCAAAATTAGGGCAATCATGAACTCGAATCGACTGTTGCTTGTTTGATGGGAAACCCGTCAGGGATTGGATGGTGGAGGACAACTGGAATCTTACCAATTTTTGACAGCTTTACTATGCCATCTGCTAAGTGCAACCCAGCCTTTGGACTATTGACTCTAGGCAAGATGAAAGAATAAATATCGCCCTACTTCTTAAATCTAGGTTTACCTCCTCTCTTACCAGTTTTATCAGGAATTAACCACCCCTTCCAGGATTTATCCAACCCCATTCCATTCTGTTGGTGGCAGTCAGTATAAATCTCCTTGTACTCAGGAAACAATCCTTTTGTTTCTTTAAGGTTAGCTGCTTGTGAATGGATTTAAGAATTAAAAATAGGATTGATAGGTGATGAAGGAATTACCAATTATTCAAAAAACCTATAACTTATTATAATACTATAATTCTAGTTTAATGAGATGAAGGGGCAATTCTATGACATCTTCTTTTTAGTTCTTTCAGCCTTTCCATGCCTTCATCTCCTTAACTCCTCATTTCCAAGACTAATGTACTGTTCCTTTGTAATGAGGCGATCGTTGTTGCTGATCCACAACTACTCACCATACTCCGTTAGATAACGAAGAAAATCAGTCACTACTGCTGTGGTTTCGTCGGTGCCCCTAAATTGATGTTGTATTTGGAGAATAATCCATCGAGTTTGGATTCTAGCTCGGATAGACGCTCGATTTCGTTCTCGATTTGCCTGGTTTCGT
>CAIUCS010000080.1 GCA_903897715.1 uncultured Synechococcales cyanobacterium | reverse complement strand
CCCAACCAGTATGGTAACAAACATAACACTTAAAATGGAACCGATGTGTCAAAGTCCTATAGGTATGACAGACCTTTGAGTACCTAGGACAGTTTAGTGGCTTATTTTCTTGGCTTCCCCATCAATGCCCAACTTAAACCTTGAAATTAGTTTGCGATCGCGGTTAATGGTCATGCTATTGATTGTCAGTACATGTGCCATGTTTACCATTGCCTATCTGTGTTATGAGAGTGGCGAAACAAACCTCACTAACCGGATTTTTAGTCAGCTCACCAGTTTACGAGCTTCAAAAAGTGACCAGATCCAATCCTATTTTCATACCATTCGCAATCAAGTGCAAACCCTCAGTGCTGACCTGATGGTTGTTCAAGCAATGAAAGACTTTACATCTGCCTACGACCAATTAAATACCCAATCCATACCCCCTGCTTGGGATGATCAGATCCATAGCTACTATCAACAAGAATACTTACCCCGACTGGCACAATTGAATCAGGGAATCCCCGTCCCCGACCTCTATTACCCCACCAACCAAGCTGCCCGTTATTTGCAATATCACTACATTGCAGCCAATCCCAATCCTGTTGGGCAAAAATATGAATTAGACAACCCAGGAGATAACAGCCCCTACAGCCAATCCCATAACCGTTATCATCCTATCTTAAAACAATTCCACCAACGATTAGGGTACTATGATCTATTCTTAATCGAACCTGAGCAAGGTGCGATCGTCTATTCAATTTTCAAAGAAGTAGACTATGGTACTAGTCTGTTCACGGGTCCCTATCGCACCAGTAACCTGGCACAGGCGGTTACTGCTGTGATGAAGGCACAGGGCAGAGACTATACCAAAATAGTAGATTTTGATCATTACAAACCGTCCTACGGTGCCCCTGCTGCCTTTATTGCCACTCCCATATTTGATCATTCTGCCTTTATTGGCATTTTGGCAATCCAACTACCAGTTGAAGAAATCAACCGAGTGATGACAGGAAACCAAAATTGGAAGCGGGATGGGTTGGGTAAATCTGGTGAAACCTATTTAGTGGGGGCAGACCGGCGCATGCGATCCCTGTCCCGATTCCTGGTTGAAGATCCCCAACAATATTTTAATACCCTTAAGCATACCCAACTGGATGATGATACCATTGCCACAATGGAGCGGTTTAAGACTTCTATTTTATTACAATCAGTGGATACCCAAGCCACCCAAGCCGCCTTAGCTCAACAGGAGGGAACCCAGATTATTAAGGACTATCGGGGTATCCCCGTATTAAGTTCCTATGCTCCTCTGGATATTGAAGGGTTAAACTGGGCAATTCTTTCAGAAATCGATTTAGTAGAAGCCTATGCCCCAATTTATGAATTCCAGAGGGTAATTGTAGTTTGGACAACCCTGATTATTTTAGGGATCACCTTAGTTTCCATGGTGTTATCTACCATGTTTATCAAACCCATTACCATTTTAATTGAGAATGCCAAAAACTTAAGTAAAGGAAACATTGAAGCATTAGTACCCCTTACCTCCCAGGATGAATTTGGTCAATTAGATGCCGCCTTTCAGGAGATGGTTAACAGTTTGCAATCCAAAACAGCGGTGATTGAGGAAAAAAATCGAGAAAATGAAGAGTTATTACTGAATATTTTCCCACCATCCATCGCCCGTCGCCTAAAAAGTGGCGAAAAAGATATTGCTGACCATGTGGCGAATGTCACCGTACTATTTGCCGATGTCACTGGATTTACTGGCTTATCTGAATCCATGGCAGTTGATGACGCGGTGAAGATTTTAAATGACCTAGTCACCGCCTTTGACGATGCTACTGAACGATTCGGGATAGAAAAGATAAAGACCAGTGGTGATAATTACATGGCAGTTTGCGGTCTATCCAGTCCCCGATTGGATCACACGAACCGGATGGTTGATTTTGCAGTGGAAGTCCGCTCCTTAGTGCGTCGGTTTAATTACGAAAGGGGGCATAAGTTAGATATTAAAATTAGCATTCATTCCGGAGATGTTATTGCTGGAGTGGTGGGACGAAAAAAAGTCACCTATGATGTGTGGGGAGATACGGTCAATACCGCCAGCATCATGTTGTCCCAATTATCTTCAGAACCAGGTTCCATCTTGGTCTCCCAGTCAGTTTATACCTATTTGCAAGACCTCCATGAATTTGAATGGGTTACGGATTTAAGTCACCATCCAGAGGATGCCATGACCGTGTGGCGGTTAAAAGGACTAACAAAGCGGGGAGGGGAAGGATGAGGAGCGAAATCTGGGATGGATTTTTATTGAATTGGGCTCTATTGCTGACAATTGGTTTTCCGATAATTGAGTTAGTTCTAGGTGAGGTAATTCATAGACTCAAACAACAGGGTAGCCCCATAGTTTCCACCCTGTTCATTATTCGTAACCTGTTGGTTCCTGTCTGTGTTTTAGTTTTATTCTTAAACCATATTCTCATTCCCATGGATGGGAGGAGTGGTCTGGCTGAGGAACCATCGGGCTTCAGTGGCACCCTGGTCAAATGTGCTGAAACCTTACTCTGGATTGTCACCATCCATGCATGTTTATCCTTGATTAATGCCGTGGTATTTGTGGAAAGTCCTACCGACACCATTAACTGGCAATCTCGAATTCCAAAATTGTTTAGGGACTTGACCCGTTTCTTTCTGGTTATTTTAGGAACGGTGATTGTTCTTTCGGTAACCTGGGATATTGATTTAGCAGGGTTGGTTACAGCATTGGGGGTGGGCTCAATTGTGCTGGGTTTAGCACTACAAGATACCCTAGGTAGTATTGTATCCGGCATTGCCTTGTTATTTGAACGTCCCTTTAATGTGGGGGATTGGCTACATGTTGGAGATGTGCAGGGGCGGGTGACGGATATTAACTGGCGAGCAGTGCGACTGGAGACCATTGACAGCTCCCAGGTTAATATTCCCCATCTGGTCATTGGGAAGGCGACAATCACCAACTATAGTCAACCCAATCGAATATGTGAAGAGGAAGTATTTTTGCGATTTTCATTCAACCATCCCCCCAATTTAGTCAAACAAGTCTTAAAAGCCACTGCCCTTTCTACCCCTGGAGTTTTAAGTAAACCAGAGGTGGAGGTGGAAACGTTTAATTACGAGGAGTACGGCATTTGTTATCGGATTACTTTTTACATCCAAGATTATCATCACCGATTCCAAGTACGGGATGAATTCCAGACTCGGGTTTGGTACGCTAATCAGCGATATAACTTGCGTATGCCCTTCCCAATCCGGGAAATATATCACGCAGATAACCCTAAAGTCCAGTCTGAACAAATTTCTGACCGCATGACAAAAAATCTGGAATCCATTCCCGTTTTGGTACGGATGGAACCTGATTCATTAGAGGATATTGCACGGGGTGCCATCCTTCAAAATTTTGCTGCCGGGGAAGAGGTAATTCGCGAGGGGGAACCAGTGAAGGCACTCCATTTAATTTTAGCGGGCAAGGCAGGTATTACTGTAAAAACTCCATCTGGAAAGGTAGAAGAGATTTTCTACTTAGGGAGGGGGGACTTTTTCGGAGAGATGGCTTTATTTACTGGACAAACCAGTTTGGTTTCCATTCGGGCAGTGGAAGACTTAGAGGTTATTTTAATCTATTCTGATGTTGCAACAATGCTGATTGAACGTAAACCCGGGCTTGCTCGAGAGATTGGTCAAGTTATGGAAGCTCGTAGTAAGGTGATTCAGTCTATTTTGAGTTCTTAGTCGGAGGAAGGGAACACCCGTTGGTTAATCTACAATTTCATTGACAGGGAATCGATCCATAAGCTGAATGGCTTGTCGGGCTGAATGATGGAGAGTAATTGAAATATGAGGAATATGGGGAATTTGAGACAGAAAATCCACCGTGCGACGGAGAATGCGAACCAAGTCTCCCTCATCCAAACTGGTATTGGCACATAACATTGACCATTCAATCCCCAGTGCCCATTGTTCAACCACCCCAATTAGGTCATACTCCAACCAAATGGGTAGGGAAACCTGACACCGACGCTGTTGTTGAAATAGTTGCTGACGTAGGGTTCTTAACCGATGCAAGGCAGTTTCTACTTCTTCAGAGGCATGGTAATTAGTCCAAAGATCGGGTCGAGATACTTCTGTGGTCAGGGCAGCAGCAGCGGATGCCAAATGATGGGGGGCTAACCGATCCAATTGTCCAGACGCTAATGCCAGTCCTAACCACAATTCGTTATCCCCTCGAATGGCAGCGGCAACTTCTCCCAGTTGGGTGGGTTTCATCTGTGGATTTAAACAATCGAAGTGGGTTAATAATTTGATTAATTGTTGAAACTCATGCCAGTGGCGATGGGCATATTGATCCAGTTTGGTTTGCCGATCATGGAGTTCCTCTTCCATGGCAGTGATTCGTTTACGACGTTTACATAACCCCACCCGATCGCTCCATTGATGGACAGGATGGGAAAGGAGTTGCTCCTCTATGGTCATCACCTGTTCACGTTGTTTTTGAACCTCTGCCGTCAAGTCTCTACGGGATACGGTTAAAACCTGACGGTCAGCGATTGCATTTAATTGTTGACTAATTACAAGGGATTCTTCCTGTCCAGACTTATGGCAGCCAGGTTTCAACGTTAATTCAGGGGGGACAGTTAGGTGGTCTACGGTTGCAATGCGGGGTAGGTCTCCATGTAAGGCAACTACATCATTTGCAGTGATGACATGCCAACGGTTGGTATGGGTTAGACAAATAAGACTAGGAGCCTGTCCCGAACCTGAAAACTTGGCAACTAAAACAGCGGGCATTGGGGATTGGAAGGGGGCGTTCTTTCCTTTTAAGCTTAAAATGGATCCTGCAACTGCAAATTTAAGGGCAATGGTCAGTTCACTGCTAACCGCTAGGTCTGCCTTTTGTTGAAGGCTTTTTAGGTGTCGCTTTTCTTCTTTTAGTTGATAATAAATGGTTTCATAGCTATCCAGTAACCCCCAATCAACGCCAACTGATTGGGTTTGCATGCGATGCAACTGGGTTTCTAAATCAGCGATCGCCACCCGTTGTGGGTGTAGATTTAATGTGGACAAGTATTGTCCAAAGCTAGATTCCACTAATTCCTGTGCTTTTTCTAATGTATGGATTTGCAAAAGATTCAGCACCATGCCATAGCTGGGGGAAAACTGACTCACCAAAGGGTCAGCACCTGCCGTGGATAAATAACCCGCTTCCTTAGCCCCCTCAAAGGCAGTTTGTACCGTTACCACATGTCCCACCTTATCCATTCCCCGTCGCCCGGCGCGTCCAGCCATTTGCAGGAATTCCGATGGGGTGAGTAGTCGATGTCCAAGGTCAGTCCGTTTAGAGAGACTGGAAATAACTGTGGTTCGGGCGGGCATGTTAATCCCCGCTGCTAAGGTTTCAGTGGCAAATACAACTTTGACTAAGCCCTGTTGAAACAATTCTTCTACCAATCCCTTCCAGGCGGGAAGGATACCGGCATGATGGGCAGCAATCCCCCGTCTTAGGGGTTCGATTTGGTTGGAGGTTCTTAATTCTGGAAATCGCTCTAGAAACGCGTTAATGTGTTGATTCAGTTGAAAAGCCTCCAGTTCATTCACTAGGGAGAGGGTACCCATGTCTGCGACGGCGCGATCGCATCCCCGACGACTAAAAATAAAATAAATTACCGGTAACATATCCCGTTGCCATAATTGGGCAAGGGTAAACCCTAAACTTGGAGCTTCTTGACGAAGGGAGCGACTAGAGGGGTGGTGACTACGACCAAGTTTGGACTTTAGTTGGGGATGGATGGTTTTTCCTTCCTCATCTAATAGGGGGAACAACCCTTTAAAGTTACAAAAGTAAAATTTTAAGGGGATGGGGCGGAAACTGGAATAAATTAGTTCAGTCGTTCCATGAACCTGACTAATCCAATCGGTTAATTGTTGACCATTGGCAACGGTCGCAGAAAGAGCCACCAATTGCACTTCCTTGGGGCAATAGATAATAGATTCTTCCCAGACGGTTCCCCGTTGCCGATCATTCATGTAGTGGCATTCGTCCAACACCACTGCCTCTAAGTTTAACAACGATGTCCCTAACTGCCCGATGGGGGTACCATAGAGCATGTTGCGGAAGATTTCCGTAGTCATCACAACCACACTGGCATCTCGATTGATGGATAAGTCGCCAGTTAATAAACCGACCTGTTCTGACCCAAACTGCAAACGGAAATCCCTAAATTTTTGATTAGATAATGCTTTGAGGGGGGTTGTATAAAAAACCCTTCCCCCCTTTGTGAGGGCACGGTGGATGGCATATTCACCGATGAGTGTTTTGCCTGATCCCGTAGGCACACACACCACTACAGATTTACCACGGTTGAGAGCTGCAATTGCCTGATGTTGGAATTCATCCAACGGAAACGGAAATAAGGTATTTAAATCAAGCTCAACGGGATTAGCAGCCACAGAACCTCCGATTAGTTGGAAAACCCCATTCATAAATGGCAGGGAGAAAAATCAAAAGAGTCGTAACAACCCCATTCATCGTCACAATCAATGAAGCCGAGAGTACCAATTCAAATCTGAAGTGCAACATGTTCTTGTATCACAATCCCCAACCAATCACCATTCATTTAGACATTGATTCTCATCCAATTTCTCCTCTTATCCTTAACGTAACGATAAGGCAAGACGAAATCCATTTCCATTGCTCCGACACTCCTTGTGCAGACCATAACGGCACGCCAGACGGGAATTTCGGGATAAGACATTCCAAGAACCACCCCGTAGAATCCTGAAGTTGGGATTTTTAGAGGGTGGCATATTAGTAATCTCCTGTGTCCAGGGGATGGAACCGTTAACAGTCAGTGCTTGGGGTTTGAATTGATAACTGTTATAGTACTGATCCTCACACCATTCATATACATTTCCATGCATTTGGTATAAGCCCCAGAAATTGGGATATAGATCACTAACCTTAATGGTTGCCTGTTTCCCCTTTTCTAGTTTGATCCCTGGTTCGGGAGGAAAACGACAATTCACCACTGCTGGTGAAATAACATCCCCAAAGCTAAATCGAGTTGTTGTTCCAGAACGGGCAGTAAATTCCCATTCTGCTTCCGTTGGCAATCGGTAACGTAGTCCAGTCATTTCTCTTAACCGGCGAATAAATTCTTGTGCATCCTCCCAATGCACACTTTCTACCGGAAGATTCATACCCTTGAAAAAAGATGGATTGGTTCCCATTACAGCCTGGTATTGAGCCTGGGTAACCCCATACCGCCCCATATAAAAATCGGGTATTTTTACAGAATGTTGAGGTTCTTCATCAGAATAAAACCGATTATAGTGGGGTTGTCCACGATTTTTAATAATTAAGTTTCTTTCACTCGATGTGATACCCATCTGGAAACTGCCACCTCTGATAGCCACCATCTCCAATGGCAGAGCAACTGGGCTTAATGTAAGACTGGTTTCAATATATTTGAGGGTTTTGGAATTGCCCGGAGTTGGAGTAATTCGTACAGAATTACCAGAAAAGGTTGTTTTAACAGTAGTAAATCGGTAGGGTTGTACCGGAAGCCCCAAAAACTTTGGCTGGGCGATGGATGGGGAGGGTACACCCATAGCACTGGTCATTCCTGAGCCAATCCCTAAACCTAGAACGATAAGGTTCCTTCGTTTCATTTAATTAACCATCTTTTAATCGCATTGGCACAATTAATTGGGTAGTCAGACCATGATATTTTAATTGATTTAACATCCGGCAATGGAACAAGGAAGATCATCGTTTCTTGGTGGAGGGGAAGGGGGAGATGGATTTGGCTTAGGAGGAATGGGAGGGGCAGGGGGAGATGGGTTGGGTTCAGGAGGAACGGGCGGTCTTGGGTTGGGGGGGTCGTCAAGCGGTGGCGGAGAGGGAGAATTGATGGGTGTGGGTGATGGGTTTGATGGTTCAGGAGGTGGGTTTGATGTACCACAACATCCTTCCTGAACACCCTGAACAACCCGAGGCAGGAGATAAAGACCACGGGTTGCAGTGACTGGTGATGCCTGTGGCAATTTGAATGACATAAAGCTGAGAACAATGATGGAACCCCCTCCCGTTATCAATAGGAAAATCCATAAAATGGATTTTTTTAACCAATCTTGTAGGGTCAACTCTTCGGAAGGAAGGGGGTGAGGGTCAGAAATAACGGTTGGTGGTATTGGATCGGAATCACTCTCTCGGACAACGGTTCTGGGAATTTCATTTAAATCTTTTAAATCCTTTAATACTTCGGTCACTGTCTGGTACCGAAGACTAAAATGATCCCTCACCATCTTCTTTAAAACAGCTTCAAATTGTTGGCTAAGGGGGCAACGGACTGATTCACGCCAAATCAATTCTCCAGTATTTTCATCTCTGGGTATTTCACCAGGTTGAATTCCAGTCAAAGCATAAATTCCTAGCATGCCAGTTGCATAAATATCACTGTTATACCTGGGTCTACCTCCCGCTTGTTCACTGGGCATATATCCTGGGGTACCCACTGCAACACTGACGCTTTTTTTACTAGGAATTACAGATGGCGAGTTGATTTGTTTAACCGCCCCAAAGTCAATTACCACCAGTTTGTCATCATGTCGTCGTCGGATCACATTGGATGGCTTAATATCCCGATGGATTACGCTTTTACCATGGACAAATTCAAGTATTTCCAAAACCTCTCGGATAAGGTATATGGTTTCAGATTCATTCAACCCGACAATTTTCCCTTCCAGGTCTTCACCATCAATATACTGCTGCACTAAATAAAATTCACCATTTTCCTCAAAACTATCTAATAGTTCAGGAATGCGGTCATGTTTCCCTAATTCCTTCAAAACCTCTATTTCTTTTTGAAATAAACGTCTGGTTATTTCAAGTAAAGACGGATTCTGAGATTGGGGAAGTAACCGTTTGACTACGCATTGAGGTTGGAAAGAATATTTTAAGTCCTCTGCCAGAAAGGTTTGTCCAAAACCACCGTCCCCTAACGAACGAAGAATGCGGTAGCGGCATCCCAAAACTGAATTGGATGGTAAGGGCAGCATACTATCAATTACAGGGGTGACCAAATGAATAGTCGAAAATTGAATATATCCTAGGGATTAAAATTTTCCAGTCCGGCAGTAACTTTGGCTGAATCAATGCGATCGCCTTGTTGAATAGTATTGACCTTTTCCATTCCTTCTTTAACATATCCAAACACAGCATACTCTCCATCTAAAAAGCCTAAATTACCAAGGGCAAAGTAGAACTGAGAGGAAGCAGAGTCAGGGAACTGGGAACGTGCCATCGCCACAGCCCCAAGGGTATGACGTAATTTGGGGGGGACAGTAATTCCCGATTGCTTAAAGGTTTGACTATACACTGGGGTAGACCGATCCTCCGGGGTTATTTCCAATGGAATGAGCCGTTGCTTTCCAGAGGATGGATCGATAAACCCGCCCGTTCCTAATTGTTCAGGTGGGATCCTCGTGTCTTTACTGGTAGGGTCACCGCCTTGGACAACAAAGGGCTGAGGCTCTCGTATCACCCGATGGAACATGACACCATCATACACTCCACGACGGACAAGATCCACAAAGTTTCCCGCAGTTAAGGGTGCTGTGGTTCCATCCACCTCAATGGTAATGGGAGTACCCTGAACCACCATGACCACCGTAGCCTTACCATTTAATCGGGGTAACCGGGCGAATTGGGGAGGGAAATTAGCATCGGCAGTAGCAGGAGTCATTGTAATACTGGTACTTAAAGGACTAGCAAGGGAACTTGAATTAGCTTCAACCCCATCAACTTTGATTTGGGATGTGGTACAAGCTCCCAATAAAAACACAGACATAATCACAACAAGTGTTAAATGCCGTTGGGATAATGAGGGCAAAAGTATACCCCAACCCATAAACCTAAACGATTGATTCATGACAGGGAATGGTGAATGGACTTGTTTATTGACCTTGGGATCCATACAAATAGTTCCAAGTTTTGTTCTGGTATCACTACTTTCTTGACATTATTTCAATTTACTTATCATGGCACATTCAGCCTTGATTTGTAACGAAGTGAACTTTCTTACAACCCTTCCACTGGCAAGGTCAAAAACCTTGCCAACGCTGCTCCCTGATTTTCCAATTCCGACAATGACAGGGGCTGTCCAATGCGAGTCAGACGAATTTCTCCCTTCCCCTTCACCCTCAAAAACAAACTCCGCCTGGGATTTAATCCCTCTCGAATATCCACTCGAACTGACTGTAGCTCTGATAGGGGGTACCGTAACTCAATGGTTTTATTTTTACCCGGAAATCCCCGTCGGAGAATACATGCTTCCCCTGTGTCACGGTTGAATTCATTATATCCACTGCCAACATCCCAAATCACTAAGATCCATTGGTAAAGGGCTAAGGCGAGGGCAGCAGTTCCATAAAACCCCATCACAATTCCCTGGGGAATAAAAATCAGTTTGGTTGCCTCTGTGAATGGCATAAGGTTGATGTGGAGGTAGCTGGAAATTCCCGCCAATAAAAAACCAGTTCCTCCCAGGGACAATACAATGGCGGTTAGATAGTTACTGAGACGACGAGAGCCTAAAACCTCTTGACGGAAGATAGAATTGCTTCCAGAATTAGATTCCAGGGATTTTTTGATGTTTTCAGCGGTCATAGGAGTAAAAATATTTTGCAAATGTGAATCATAACAGATTGTAAAAATTCTAATATTGTCTATGATGTAAAGATAATCAATCTCAAAATAGCTGTTAATTTTGTTTGCTTACTTCTTATTACTGCACTTTATAGTGAAAGAGGTTTAACTTCAATGACCATTGCAGTGGGGCGCGTCCCAGTTCAACAAGGATGGTTTGATGTCCTTGATGACTGGTTGAAACGCGATCGGTTTGTTTTCATTGGTTGGTCTGGTTTACTATTATTTCCCTGTGCATTTATGGCATTAGGGGGTTGGTTGACTGGTACCACATTTGTATCCTCTTGGTATACCCATGGGTTAGCATCCAGTTATTTGGAGGGATGT
>CAIUCS010000079.1 GCA_903897715.1 uncultured Synechococcales cyanobacterium | reverse complement strand
CGATGCTTTGGTTTTCGGTAAGGCATCGTTCCCAACCACCCGTACACATCCAAACAATCGAGCTAGGCTCTGTCGCTGTTGATCCGTCGGATAGAAACGGAATTGTTATCTCGCTTTCATTGAGGGTGTTAGACTTGATGTGTTGCTTAATCCTAACTTAGTCTATCGAAAATGACAACCAACTTACGCAACCAGAGACATAGTATTTCAAGCCTTAAGATTCACTTGCTCTGTGACCCAATACCGTAGTTCTATTCACTTCAGAAAGCATTGCAGTTATTCAGAAATCGTTCAATGAAGTGGCTAAGAAGATGGATTTTTAGATTCTCGAATTTAACCGAGAATATCACCACATCTCGCACTAATTGAATATCTGCGCCAGCCCTGTTGGAGGTGCGCCGATTTCTGGGAGAAGGGGTTAGAGAATGAAGCAAACTTGCAAAATTTGGATACTCTCCCTGTTAAAAAATAAAAACTATAGATGGACAGGTTTCCCTAGGATCAATGTCAACAGGATGGTACCGCCCATTACACCCAAAAAGTGTTTCACCCTGGACACACTCCAACACCCAACAAATACAATGAATTTCTAGCTTGTCATCCTCCACGAACCGAAGGATGAGGATTCCCAATCTGCCCGCACTAAGCGGATCTTGAAGGGCAAACGGACATTGCCAACTACCCCGATCGGGGACTTACACTGGCTCACACGACCATTAAAGACGGTCTACCCAACTGCTAGGGCAATTTATCACTCTTGTACCCTAAAGGACAGGACTTGAAGTCCATTATTTTTTGGTCACGACAGTTTGACATTAAAAAATTTTAAGGGATCAGTATGTCAAGATATCATGACATACTGATCCCTGTTTTCCCTGAAAAACCGTAAAAATGGGAAAATTCGAGGTTTACAACTCTTGACCAATTCTTAATTTTTCGTAATGATTAAGACAGGTTTTGATCCCCGAGATCGTTTCTTGGATATTTATCCAACGATTGAATTTAATGTACTTTAGATTTCCCATTGACTTGGTGTCTAAAATTCGTTGAATAACCCATTGAAAGCTGTTTTGTAAATAAGTTGGGATAGTTATGAACAAGGATCTCAATCTCATCGAGTTGACCTTGCGTCAATTACGACGATTGGCTAGTGAATTTGGAGTATCTCGGTATAGTCGCATGAGGAAGGAACAATTAGTGTCAGCGTTAGAACAAGCCAAAGATGTTCAATTAACTCCTGTATACCCTACTCGGTCTGAAGCATCCGTAGCAGTGGAACCCCCCCAGGAAATGGTAGAAGCATCTAAATTTATTGTGGGACAAGAAGACTTAGTGGGCGGTGAATTGGCATCTGTGGATGAAGCCTTGCCAGATTTGCCGGGGGGTTATGGGGAGAGTCGTATTGTGTTGCTTCCAAGGGATCCCCAATGGGCATATACCTACTGGGATATTCCCAATGAACAGAAAGAAGAACTACGTCGCCATGGTGGACAACAACTGGCTTTGCGCATCTACGACGTGACGGGCATTGATATTGAACGTCAAAACCCCCATAGTATCCAAGAATATCCCTGTGATGAATTGGCGAGGGAATGGTATCTTCCTCTGCCTGTAAGCGATCGCGACTATGTAATTGATATTGGTTATCGGTGTGCCGACGGTCGTTGGTTGGTATTAGCGCGGTCACTTCCAGTTCATGTTCCCCCTGTTTTCCCCTCTGATTGGGTTGAGGATCATTTCCTGACCATTCACTGGGAAGAAGAACTACAAGGCAAGACCTACATTGAGCTCATTCCTCCCAGTTTGAAGGAAGGTTTGGTTACTCCTGCCATCCATGACCAAGTATTTAGTCTGGCTCAAGGGGCGGAGTCACAACGAATCGCTGGTTCATTGTATGGTTCACAACATATAGCAGGGTCTATTCCTTCCAGTTCAATTCAATCAATTGAGAGTCTGAGTTCTTATGTGTTTCCATCTGGAGTAGGGCTGTGGGCGGCTCCTAATGTATCAGGGCTCTCTCAGTTAACTCCGTCGGGGATGGGATTCTTTTCGGCTTCCGCCGCCCCCGTTCGTCCCCGTCAGTTTTGGTTGGTTGCTGACGCTGAATTAATCGTTTATGGTGCCACTGAACCAGATGCCACTGTAACAATTGGAGGGCGTCCAATTCAATTGAGTGCAGACGGTACATTCCGTTTCCAAATTTCTTTCCAAGATGGTCAGATTGACTATCCGATTATGGCAGTTGCTGCAGATGGTGAACAAACCCGTTCAATTCATTTAAAGTTTAACCGAGAAACTCCATCTCGGCAAACCAACACGAAGGAAGATGCCGTTTTAGAATGGATCAATTAGGTTGATAAAATTTGTTCAAGTATAGCTATACTTGAACAAATTTTACTTGTATTGGGAGATGTTTGACATATTCCTCTGGCTAACGTCTAGGGGATTCTGGGTTCAAACAACGATTGGTAAAGAATACAGATGATAACCTCATTAACTTTTCCCCAAAGGAAGCATACTGACTGAAGCATTGTAAAACTAATTGATTAATGGCTATGACCATAACAAGTCTTTAGCCTGAACCTAACTATAGGGGAATTAATCACTTTTATCCCAAGACAATTTTCAATCCAAGGATTATCTTTTTAATGTGTGCAATGATAGACACAAAAGTTTAAAAAGGATACTATTGCAATGTTGAATCAGGATCAGTAGTGCAATGTCCCTGGGGTTTTACTGGGGTACCTACCCTGACCATGTGATGAGGAGTCGAACTAATGAATTTGCTCAGAGACGGATTGGCGATGCTAGAGAAGACCAGTCGGACTTTCTTTATCCCAATCAGCCGTTTACCCAATGGATTAAAAGAAGCTGTAACTTCAGCGTATCTTTGTATGCGTGCCATTGATGAAATCGAAGATCATCCTCATTTAGAGGGTACAATTAAAGCGAAGTTATTACAAATTATCAGCATTTCACTTCAGGAGGGAGTTACCAACTCAACCATAGATACAATCTCTCAAAGGTTACAAAGCCATTCCCATTTATCTCTTCCAGATGTGTCACTACGGGTTGGTGAATGGGCGATTATGGCTCCGCCAGACATTGCACCCCGGGTCTGGGATGCAACTGCTGCTATGGCAGACCGTATGGCTTACTGGTCGGCAATTAACTGGCAGGTACATACAGAGGCTGACTTAAATTGTTATACCTTTAGTGTCGCAGGTTCAGTTGGTTTATTATTATCTGATTTATGGTCATGGCATGATGGAACAAAGACTAATCGGTCTGAAGCGGTGGGATTTGGTCGTGGACTTCAAGCAGTCAATATTTTACGGAATCATGATGAAGATGTTTCACGGGGAGTCGATTTTTATCCGGATGGTTGGTCATCCTCTGATGTTCAAAAGTATGCTCGACGCAATCTGGATTTGGCTGAAGCCTATACGAAAGCATTGCCCACTGGTCCTGTCCTAAACTTCTGTCAGATTCCCCTGACCCTAGCCATCGCTACGTTAGATGCCTTGGCGCAAGGAGAGCAGAAACTCAGCCGCACCAAGGTTCTGAGCCTTATTGCTTCCCTGACAACTAGTCGGGGATAATGATCAATGCATTGTGGATCTTCCTGATTCCGCAATGCATTTGCACCAAGGTAAATGTTTAATTAATTTAACGTAACGTTAATCATTTCAGCTTGACTAGTAATACCATGGAAAATCTGTTACATTAATATATTAATGATGGAGAGGTGGCTGAGTGGTCGAAAGCGACAGATTGCTAATCTGTTGATAGGTACGAAAGGCCTATCCGAGGGTTCGAATCCCTCCCTCTCCGTTTTTTATTCTTTTAGCAAAGCCATCAAGAAAAAACTTTAAGTAACTCTAATTGATTTTCCTAACTTCAGATGAGATTTATAATTTTGGTTAATAACTGTTGTGGTTCAAATGGTTTAACTAAGTAATCGTCAATCATGGTGTTATCCATATTTGGAAATGAAAGATGAATGGGCTGACTAGTTAGAGCCATAATCTTTAATTCTCGGGAAGGAATAATTTGACGGAGACGAGTGATGATTTTGTAATCTTCAGATTGATCCAAGTTTAATTTTGTAATGATTAACTGGGGACGGAGAATCTGAATTTGTTGAGTAGCACCCAGTCCTTCAACCATCCAAACAACTTGATAACCGGCAGTAGTTAAAATATCACAGATTGGGATACCCCACTCTTCTTGATCTTCAATCAATACAATTCGCCCTTGGGGCGTAGTGGACAGGGAAAGGATATCTGGTTTTAAGATGGGGATGGGGGTGGTTCGTAGGGGAAGTCGTACTGTAAAACTAGAGCCTTTATCAAGAATGGACTCCACCTCTATCCTTCCCTGGTGAAGTTCAACTAATTGCTTGGTCAGGGCTAACCCCAGTCCTGTTCCTCCATATTTACGACGGTAGGAAGAGTCTAGTTGCTGGAAACGTTGAAATAATAAGGGACGGTGCTCCTCAGAAATTCCTATACCATTGTCCTTGATTTGAAATACAATCACCTCATCCTCTGACCACGCCCTTAACGTAACTTCTCCTCCCTCAGGGGTGAACTTAATGGCATTACTGAGAAGGTTCAGCAGGATTTGCTGTAAACGTTGATGATCAGCGATTAAATGATCATATTTAACTGGAATGTTGAGATCCAGTCTGAGGTTTACCCTTGCTTTATTGGCAGTTTCTTGTACGATTTGTAATGCTTGAGCAGCGACTTTGGATGGAACAAGGTCTAATAATTCTAAAATCGTTTTGCCAGACTCAACCTGAGACAAATCTAAAATATCATTAATTAGTACTAACAATTGCTCTCCACTTTCATAAATGGTGCGTAAGTATTGGTGTTGTTTGTACTCAGGTAGTCGATGTCGGGAAGAATTGACGGTAGCATATCGTAACAACGTGGCTGACATGCCGATAACACAGGTGAGAGGGGTACGAAGTTCATGACTCATGGTGGCTAGGAATTCTGTCTTTGCTCTACTCGCCGATTGAGCGGTCAAGAGGGCTGAGTGGAGTTCCCTGGTGCGTTCATTCACAAGTTGTTCCAGTTGCTCAGTTTGCTCACGCAATTGAGAATAGAGTTGAGATTGTTGAATGGCGATGGCTAACGTTTGGGCAACTTGTTCCATAAACGAAACCTCGTAGGCTTTCCATTGTCGTTGATTATGGGTTTCATAGGCAACTAACACCCCCCATAGGTGCTGGTGGAGTTGAATAGGGGTCGTCAACAAGGCTAAGGGTTTAGGGAGAAAATGAAGGGAACAAAAAGGCTCTCCAGTTTTGGTAACTAGGGGTAACCTTATGCCAATAGACTGGGGGGATGGGGGGTGAAACCTCTCAGTCCCAAGGGTGGAAAACTGTTCTGATGCTCTATCAATACAATCCACCGTTTCATTGCCCCAGGAATGTATAACCAGACTGGGACCATCAGCACCAGCCACCTGTTTTACCTTACTTCCCATTCTAGGGGACACGTCAAATTGATAAATTGCCAAGTGTTCGATTTGCAAAAATTGTTGAGTCTCTGTGACCGCTGTGGATAAAATGTCTGACAACTCCATGCTTTGTTGAATTTGTCTTCCTAGTTGATTTAATACCCGCTCTTGTCGAATTTGTTGTTCTAGGGCATCCTGAAACGGTTGAAAGATAGATACTTTTGGATAATTAGTTTCTGGTAATAAACAACTATTGGATTCTAGGGCATATAAATTTAACAAACCTTGGATAAATGACTGGTGAAGGGGGGATGGTGCAATGGAATAGGGGTTTATGAATTGTAAAGCTTTAGCCAAGTTAGGGGGAATTGTATGACTTGAAGTGAGTAATCGGTGAAATTCTTGACCTTCAAATGAAAGGTGAACTTGGTAAAATTCCTGCGCCTGAAGTTGGTTAAATTTATTGCTCAAAGTAAACGCAGATGAAGTTGCCTGACC
The DNA here is from genome assembly GCA_903897715.1 of uncultured Synechococcales cyanobacterium. Taxonomy (GTDB): domain Bacteria; phylum Cyanobacteriota; class Cyanobacteriia; order CAIUCS01; family CAIUCS01; genus CAIUCS01. The sequence goes on along the minus strand of CAIUCS010000079.1, from coordinate 18,376 downwards.
CCATAAAATGATGCACAGCTCATTGGACGCAAATACTGAAAGACGATCGCCTTGTTTGAATGAAATAACTGATTGGCAATCAACTTCTGTAACTAAGGTGGCAGATTCACCAAATTGTTCTGCTAATTCTTGCAAGAGTTGATGAACCTTGTTAAAGGTAGAAGCCGATAAAAGGAGCGAGGGTGATGACAAAAGTGAGTCAAACATAAGAATCAGTCCTAAAACTGAACAGTAACAATGTTCATTCACTCCAAGTTCTAAGAATTGATGAACTCCACTATTGATGACCTAACTGACTAACCAACCTTCACCACAAACAGGTAAAATAGCTACTCCACAGGAGTTTTCACTTTTCGGGGCATACACTTTGTCTAACAAGACTGGTAGATTTTGTGAGTCAATTAGGTTTAAGGTGGCTCAGGATTCTATTGTAAAGGGATAACACCGCAAGGGAAGACTCTATAATATTGTTATTAACATTGGTAATAGTTCTTCAACCTATTAGCTTACGTTTTTAGATTCAAGTATTCCCCATCGGTTTTAGAACTGTTATATCCCTCAGCTTTAGTCTATTCCATTGCTTTATGGTAGCAGTACTTCTGGTGTTTCACGGGAGTCGAGACCAGCGTCCCCAGCAAGGGATGTGTCAACTGGTCAACCGGATGCAAGTTGAATTGGATCATCATTTTCAAAGATGTTTAGTCCATGTTGCCCAGTTGGAGTTGGGTGAGCTTCCATTAGCAGATCAACTCTATGAGTTTGCCATGGGCGCTGGGGAACTCGGTCTTGACCAGGTCTACATTTTTCCGTTGTTTTTACTTGCTGGTAATCATGTAATGGATGACATTCCCTTGCAAGTGAAAGCTGCTGCTCAACGGTTAGGTCAGCAGTTTCAATTAATTCAAATGCCACACCTAGGCTCTTTCCCCGGATTTGTACAATTGATGCAAACCCAGATGAAGAAAATGCAGTCAAAATCTTGGATTCTTTTAGCTCATGGCAGTCGTCGCAGTGGGGGAAACCAATCGGTTATTGAACTGGCCACTCAATTAAATGCAACCCCAGCTTTTTGGGTAATACCACCATCAATGGAAATGCAGATAAACCAACTCATTTTAACTGGGTGCAGTGATATCGGAGTGATCCCTTACTTTATGTTTCCGGGAAGAATCTTAACCACCATTGCACATCAATTGATTCAGTTAAAGAAAGAATTTCCAACTGTAAATTTAGAAATAAGTAATCCCGTTTCAGCTAATCCAGAACTTGCTAAATTACTAGTTAGTCAGGTGATTCAATTTCAGCAAAAAACGGTTGACTGATAAATTTAACATCGTTTAATCAGAATTAGTCTTGCTTTGGTTTAGGGGTGATCAGCTTTAAAGGATTACCTCGGTATTGTCCTTTGTATGTAATTACTTCAATAGAACGGTTTTCAGTAACTTTTAAATCAGGGTTATATTTGGCTCCACGGTAAGATAACCCCCTTTGAGACTCGCTTAAAGGATTGTTTTTGGTATTTAAACTAGGAATATCATCCTTGATTTGAGAACCTAGGGTGGAGTTCTGAGTGAGTCCTAGGGGCGATCGCCAAAAGTTAAGATTTGAGTCAGTGGGTTCCTCTCCTACACCCATTGAATCATCTTGAGAGAATAAAGGAATCCTCAGTAAAAAGAATAGTAAACTAATTAAAACTGCCACCATTAACCAGGGTGCTATCCAGAATCCACTCACCATGAGTAAAAAACATGCCACACCTGTCACTGTGATGGCGAAGAGGGCTACTAAGTCCATACATCCCTCCTAAAATAGAATGTGTAAATCCTACTATACACTAACTGGTTAAATTTTAGTGGAACTATCAATGTATGATAAGAGGATGAATACGGTGTCTAGGCTTTATCCATTAATCGTCAACTTTAGTCCGAACTGCCCCCCGTTGGGTTTCCAAATTTCGAATATTGGAAGGAATTCTTGAAATATTACAAAACCCCTTCTTAATTTTTTAGTGGGACGGTGAAGATGGTAAATCCCCCTTCAATTGAAATACTAACGTTTGTTCTTCCACGTCCACTAAAATAGTATTACCTGCTACAAAGGTATTTTCCAGGAGGTGGGTGGCAATGGGATTTTCCAATAACTTTTGGATGGCTCGTTTAAGGGGACGTGCGCCATAAACCGGGTCATAACCTATATCGGCAATAATGGTTTGGGCAGCAGGGCTGAGATGAAATCCAATTTTTTGCTCAGCCAGTCGGTCTCGAATACGGTTGACTTGAATTCCAACGATTTCCCGTAGTTCTTTGTGGCTAAGGGGGTGGAATAAAATCAAGTCATCAACCCGATTGAGAAACTCAGGACGGAAATGGTTCCGTAAAGCAACAAATACCCGATTACGCATTTCTTCATACTGGGAGTCATCCCCAGATACATCTAATATAAATTCACTACCAATATTACTAGTCATGACAATCACGGAGTTACAAAAATCTACAGTTCGCCCTTGGGAATCAGTGATTTGACCGTCGTCTAACACTTGTAATAAGATATTGAATACATCGGGATGTGCTTTTTCCACCTCATCCAACAATATAACTGAATAGGGATGACGGCGGACTGCTTCAGACAATTGCCCCCCCTCCTCATAGCCAATATACCCCGGAGGGGCACCTATCAGTCGGGAGATGGCATGTTTCTCCATGTATTCTGACATGTCAATACGAATCAAAGCATCTTCTGAGTCAAACATGGCGTGGGCAAGGGTGCGGGCTAGTTCAGTTTTACCCACCCCGGTAGGACCCATGAAGAGGAAAGAACCAATGGGTCGTCCAGGATCTTTCATGCCAGCCCTGGCACGACGGATTGCCGCTGCTACTGCTGCCACTGCTTCAGTTTGACCAATCACCCGTTGGTGTAAGAAAGATTCTAACTGCAATAGTTTTTGTCGTTCTGATTCTAAAAGTCGATTTACGGGAATACCGGTCCACTTGGCTACAATTTCAGCAATGTCAGCTTCGGTTACTTGTTCCCGTAGCAAAGAAGAGCCCTCCGCTTGCATATCAAGGAGTTGAGCTTCTTGGGCTTCCCGGTCTCGTTGTACCGTTTCCAGACGACCATATTTAAGTTGTGCCGCTTTATTAAGGTCATAGTCCCGTTCCGCTTGTTCAATTTGTACCCTGAGTTGTTCTTCCTCTAACTTAAGGGCTTTAATCGCTTCCAGAATGTGTTTTTCATTTTGCCACTGGGAACTAAGTTCAGCTTGACGCTGACTTAATTGGTAAACTTCTGCTTCAATTTTTTCTAACCGCTCTTTAGACGCCCTGGTAGCCGTAAGAATGGGCATTTGATCCTCACCCTTGAGGGATAGTTTTTCCATTTCTAACTGACGTAATCGACGTTCAATCACTTCTAAATCGGTGGGTTTAGATGTAATTTCCATCTTTAATTTGGCAGCAGCCTCATCCACCAAATCAATGGCTTTATCCGGTAGGAAGCGATCGCTGATATACCGATCTGACAGGGTAGCAGCAGCCACTAAGGCGGAATCAACAATTTTGACTCCATGGTGAACTTCGTATCGTTCCTTCAACCCACGTAAAATTGAAATGGTATCCTCCACACTGGGTTGTGGAACCAAGACAGGTTGAAACCGTCGTTCCAATGCGGCATCTTTTTCAATATATTTCCGATATTCATCCAGGGTTGTAGCCCCAATACAGCGCAACTCTCCCCGAGCTAACATTGGTTTCAGTAGGTTACTGGCATCCATGGTACCCTGACCAGCCCCAGCCCCCACTACCGTATGGAGTTCGTCGATAAATAGCACGATTTTACCATCAGAATGGGTAACTTCCTTCAGTACGGTTCGCAGCCGTTCTTCAAATTCTCCACGGTACTTAGCCCCCGCAACCAGAGACCCCAAATCAAGGGAAATCAGGGTTCTATCTTTGAGGGATTCAGGTACATCTCCATTGATGATTCGCTGGGCAAGTCCCTCAGCAATGGCAGTTTTTCCCACCCCTGGCTCACCAATGAGTACGGGGTTATTTTTGGAACGACGGGACAACACTTGCACCACCCGACGGATTTCTTCATCTCGACCAATAACGGGATCCAATTTACCCCCCTTGGCTTGTTCTGTTAAATCCCGTCCATATTTTTCCAAAGCGGCATACCGAGATTCAGGGGATTTATCCGTGACCCTCTGACTCCCGCGCAAGGATTTAATTGCGACTTCCAACTGACGGACTTCAAAAGGACGATTCGGGTCAGTGCCGCTTTGGCGAATCAGTCGACGACCTATCCGTTCATCCTCAGCAAACGCTAATAATAAATGTTCAACCGAAATATAATCATCCTTAAAGTTTTGGCGCGCTTGCTCCGACTTATCCAGCATCACATCCAAACCACGTCCTAAATAAAGCTGGTCGTGGTCATTCACTCTAGGTTGACGCACGGCAAATTGTTCCAGTTGTTTCGCCAACCGAGGTAGGTCAATGCCAGAACGTTCTAGAAATTGTCCAGCTAAACCATCAGGTTGCTCTAAAAAAGCAATGGCTAAATGTTCCACCTCTAACTGTTGTTGTTTAAAGCGACGAGCCACATCCTGGGAGGCGACGATGGCTTCCCAGGCTTTATCAGTAAATTTAGAAGGGTCAGTGGGCTGCATAGGGGGAGGAGTACTCAGTTATCAACACGATGGAACAAAATTGAAGAGTTTAGAAAAAAGGATTTTACAATATCTCCCGTCCCAATTCCGGTTGGAGTACCTCTGGGATTCGGACGATGCCATGGGAATCTTGATAATTCTCTAAGATGGCAGCCATAGTCCTCCCAATCGCCAAACCAGAGCCATTCAGGGTGTGGACAAACTGAGTTCCTTTTTTAGTGGGTTCCTTAAACCGAATATTTGCCCGACGGGACTGAAAATCTTTAAAATTGGAACAACTAGAGATTTCCCGATATTTACCCGCTGAAGGCAACCAAACTTCTAAATCATAGCAACGAGCGGCAGAAAACCCCAAGTCTCCGGTACACAATTCAAGTACACGATAGGGTAATTTCAAGGCTTGTAAAATCCCCTCTGCATCTTGGACAAGGGATTGATGTTCCAATTCTGAAGTATCTGGATGGACAAATTTGACTAATTCTACCTTATTGAATTGGTGCAATCGAATCAATCCACGGGTATCTCGACCATAACTTCCTGCCTCTCGCCGGAAACAGGGAGTGTAGGCACAGTGACGAATGGGAAGTTGGGGGGATTCTAGAATTTCATCCCGATATAAATTCGTTACCGGCACCTCAGCCGTAGGGGTTAACCATAGATCATCATGACTGCACTTAAAGCTTTCTTCCGCAAACTTGGGTAATTGCCCTGTCCCGGTTAGGGAGGTTGAATTGATCAAAAAGGGGGGGATCACTTCCACATAACCCGATTGAATATGACGCTTGAGCATGAAGTTAATGAGGGCACGTTCCAGGGCTGCAGCGGCACCAATTAACGTTACAAATCGGCTTTGAGCCACTTTTGCTGATCGTTCAAAGTTTAATATGCCCATAGCTTCCCCCACTTCCCAATGGGGCATAGCTAGTTTAAAAGATGGAATATATTCTTCACCCCAACGACGAACCTCCACATTTTGTTCCTCATTTTTCCCCAGCGGGGTATTTTCACTGGGGAGGTTAGGAAGGGTAAGGAGCAGGATTTCGATTTGAGCCTTAATTTCCTTTTCTTTTGGCTCCAACTGGGACAAGGCGGTTTTGATTTCGTTTCCTTCGCTGCGTAATAACTGAATTTCTCCACTATCTGGGTTTGTGCCAACCCGCATTTTTTGCCCTACCAATTTGCCAATTTCGTTGCCACGGGACTGGAGTTGGGACCGCTGTTTTTCCAATTCCCGTTGCTGTAAATCTAGTTCAAGGAGTGGTTGGAGATTATAATCACCCCGTTGATTCAGGAGTGCCTGGACAGCCTGGGTATTATCTCTAATTTGTCTAAGGTCTAACACTGCTCTAATTCAACTAAGACAATATCTGGATTTTTGAGGGGCTAAGGGGTCTGCATCAGACTCTTGGTTAGATGCTGGTTGCCGCCTGATGAAACCTACCATAGGAGACAAATCCCTCGGTACTTGAAACCATTTATCAATTTAAGTTTAGTTGATCAAGGGGATTTCCACAATTCATAGTTTGAATACTGTTAAACGGTTAGTAAGCGCTTAGTTTCACAAATCCCCTTAGCCTCAGCCCTAGTGAGGGTCAAGGTATGATACAGGAATTAAACTTTTTCAACCTTTTTTTTCAGCTTGGTCATCACGTTAACTAAGGCTGTTAAATCCACATCAATACTGGATCGTCCATCGTATTGGAAGGGATTGTCTAAATCTCGAATCAAGATCACTAAATAAACAAAAGATGTAAATAGAAAACCAGAGACTGTGAGGTTTTCACTAAAGCGATCAGCTCCAATTAATAATAGGGCTATGACAGAGCCAATCAAAAAAACAAAGAGTAAAATATAGGCTGATCCGAGAAAATCCGTATCTCGGTTTCCCTGGATTTGGGATACCAAAAGACGAATTCTCCCTTGTTCATCTTGACATCGATTGACTGTTCCTCCCTTTTGACCTAAGGGGACAAACAAGACATTTAATGCATTTAATTCTTCCTGTATCTGAGCACTGTCTCCCCCCTGTTGTAACCAGGTTAAAATTGCCTGAACCACTTGAACTAGTCCCTTCTGAAGAGGAAGGGGATCATAGTCAGCATGACCTGCAGCCGTCATTTGATTACTGTCTTCAATGGTTTCTATGGCATTGACCAGTTGTGTTGGCATATCCTCACTCAAACGGTAGTCTCCTAGTGTGCCGCCTAACACAAGAGCAAGCACAAATGTTGCGGATCCAAACAAAGCTCCTGTCAAGGAGTCAAAAGCCCAAAATTCCCATCCTCTCTCATGGATTACCCATTTGAGTAAACAAAACAGTACTGTCCAAGGCAATACTTTGAGCAGGATATAGTGTTGCTTGAACCCAAATAATCCATTCATTTCCACACATTCCTAGAATCAAAAATTAGTACCTGGAAAGTGATCAATTTGAGCGTAACCACTAAACACTAAGAATTTTCCCTGAGTTTCTAATCGATTTACCCGCATTGATACACCATCCAAATCAAAACGATCCAGGTCTACCATTTCATTGAGAATACTGGCTAGAGCCTCCGTCATTAGCTGGGAAACAGGTAAAACCTTTGCCGGCAGGTCATGGGACAAAAATTGAGCATCATTGAATAAAATCCGTCGTCGTCTTTCCACGGTAATGGTGGCTGACATTTGAATAGGGACTAATCCACAATTCGGCAGACTGGTATTGGCTGAGATGAAAACCCGATTTTGAGGGTGTAGTTCAATCACAACATTTTTAAATGTGACTGGTTCATCCCCGGATAAAGAAGTGAGGGATGGGTCAGTTAAGTTTTGGAGCCGACAAGTAACTAAATCCGATTGAAAAGCCCGATTAATTCCCTCTTCACTTAAAATCACCTGGGCGATCGCCTGAGTCGGCTGGCGTAATCGCAACTTGCCAGACATAACGGAACTAAAGTCAATGGAAACCCCATCGGTTTCAAAGGACATTTCTTCCACCCAAAAATCACGACGTATGAGCAACTTCCGTCCATACATCTTAAAACTGTCAATACTACCCTGCAATATTTTGGAGGGAGGTTGACACCGAACCTGAACCGTTACTTCGTCGCTATGGGTAAACAAACGCCGAATCGATTGGGTTACAACGGTATCAATCAGATTTACCCCTACTTGAGAGCCAGGGGAACCTTTCAAAACGGGTAATGTCCCTAACATTGAACTATCCCCAATAATCTCTAACTTAAGCAACTTATTTATATCAAGTTGTAACAAAATATTAACAATTTTTTTCCTTTTTGGGAAGGGCTAAAGCACCCTATCTAAAACCAGCAACCCTAAGGAAATGAAAATGGTGCTGGAAGATGAATGATTCAATGCTTCCGCTAAACCATTAGGAATCCGTCGTCGGCGACTGGGGTGGAATCACGAGCACCTTGTCAATCCGATTACCATCCATATCCACCACTTCAATGCGGGTACCCTGGTAGGAAAAATGATCCGCCACCGCAGGAATTCGTCCCAAATTCATAATCACAAAGCCACCAAGGGTTTGATAATTTCCTTTCTCATCATCAGGGGATTCAAATAAATCAAACATTTCCCGGAAATCATCAGCTGCCATTAATCCATCCACCAACCAAGAACCGTCTTCCCGTTGAACCGCGTGGGGTTCGTTGGATTCATCACTGGAGGGAATATCGCCAACGATCGCCTCCAATACATCATTCAACGTCACTAAGCCTTGGATCACCCCATATTCGTCTACCACCAATGCCAGATGGTTGCCGGATTGTTTAAATAATTCCATCACCCGCAAGGCTCTGGTACTTTCAGGGACAAAAAGGGGTTGCTTTAAGTCTGTGGTTAAATCAAAGGGTTCACCAGAAAAGAGATTGGCAATTACATCCTTCAAATGAATAATACCAACCACTTCATCTAAGGTTCCCTGACAAACTGGATAACGGGAACATCCACTTTCCACAATCTGACGCTGATTTTCAGCTAACGAATCTTCTAAATCGAGCCAGATAATATCTGGACGGGGGGTCATCAGGACAGCAACCTGTTGATCACCCAAACGAAAAACCCGTTCAACAATATCCTGCTCAGCTTCTTCAAAAGTACCAGCCTGGGTTCCTTGTTCCAAAAGAATCTTAATCTCTTCTTCTGTAACCGCTGGTTCCTTAGAGGGACCAATGCCAATTAACTTAAGGAGGAGTTCTGTAGAATGACTCAATAAATGAACAACTGGAGAAGCGATGGTGGATAGAAGCCCCATGGGAATTGCCACCATACAGGCGATCGCCTCAGGATGTTGCAAAGCCATTCGTTTGGGAACTAATTCTCCAATAATTAAGGAAAGGTAAGTGATTCCCAATACGACCACCGCTAAACTCACCCCTTGATGGTAAGGGGACAGGAAGGGAATAGATTTAAGATAGACGGATAATTTTTCGGATAAGGTTGCTCCCCCAAAGGCACCAGCCAAAATGCCTACCAAGGTAATACCAATTTGAACAGTGGATAAAAAACGGTTGGGGGTATTTGCCAAGTCTAAGGCAGCACTGGCACGAAAATTACCTTTGTTAGCTAATTGTTGTAAGCGGGCTTTGCGAGATGAAATAATCGCCATTTCTGACATCGCAAACAGACCGTTGGCTAAAACTAGCAAAAATATGAACAGGATTTCAGTCGTCACGGGGGACATGGCAGGTTAAGAGCATCTGTCCATTAAATTAGCATTTACATTATAGTAGTCTGAAAATCTCAATTAGTAAATGAATCTATTATGATTTTACCTATTGATTTAGTATAACTCTATACAGAGGGATTGATTTACCCTTGACGTTGGATTACAGATTGTAAGTTCTACGGGGAGTGCATCTATAGCATCCCATGGCACCTCATCAATCCCACTACCCCGCTATAAAATCAGCTTATGTAATTCCGCTTCATTGCCGTCCGTCAAGTTCATCATTTTAATCTTTACTACATCAATTAGAAATAACTATCCTTTATGAAACAACCAACGCCCGTGGAGTTGTACAAAATGGACAATCATACCATTCTTGCCGCAAGTCAGCCTGACAAACCTGACAAGTGTAGGAATTCAGCCGTTTTGCCTTTAGTTCCATCTCTAAGCCGCTATCTGCAAACGTCACCCGTTCCACCTCCTCTAGAGTAGTTAAGCCCTCTTTCACTAAATTCAGGCTATAGGTGAGTAAGGTAATCATTCCCTCTTCAACCGCAATTTCCTTCATGCGATCGCCCGTGGCTCGTTGGGTAATTGCAGATTGGATCCGTTCCGTGATGGGCATCACTTCATAAACACCCCATCTTCCCTTGTATCCGGTTCCCAGACAATGGGGACATAATCCCCCATCGCCATGAGCCAATTGAATCTCATCATTAGATAACGACTTTGCCCTGTAGAAAACCACAGAGCCATCCCGGGACAAGGATAAACCAAACCGTCCCAGTTCTTGAGATGTAGGTTGATAGGGAATCCGACATTCTGGACAAACCCGACGAATTAAACGTTGAGCACAGACCCCAATCAGGGAAGAAGACAGTAAAAAAGGTTCTACCCCCATTTCATCCAGGCGAGTAATTGAACTCGCTGCATCATTCCCATGAATGGTCGTTAGCACCAAATGACCAGTCAAAGAGGCTTCAATGGCTGTTTTAGCGGTTTCCAAGTCCCTGGTTTCACCCACCAGGATAATGTCTGGATCTTGACGCATAAATGCCCGAAGAATAGAGGCAAAGTCCATTTGTTTTTCACGAATTACCTGTACTTGGGTAATCCCTGGCAGAAAATACTCAATAGGGTCTTCCACGGTACTAATATTCACCCCAGGATGGTTATGTTCTGCCAGGATAGAATAAAGGGTGGTGGACTTACCTGAACCTGTTGGTCCTGAAACCAGGATCAATCCATAGGGATGGCGTGCCATCTGCCGTACTTTGCCTAAGGTATGGAAATCAGTAATCAACTGATCAAGTCCTAACTGGGTGGATTCAGTCCTGAGGATCCGAAGGCAGACCTTTTCCCCGAACCGACTGGGTAAGGTATTCACCCGAAAATCCACCTTTTTTCCTTGATATTTTTGCCGAATCCGTCCATCTTGGGGATGACGACGTTCTGCGATATCCAAGTTTGCTAAAATTTTGAATCGAGTAATGACTGCTGGAATAATTTGTTTTGGAAATGGATCGAAGGCTTGTTGTAGTACCCCATCTTTACGAAATCGAATCCTTAGGGACTCTTCCTGGGGTTCCACATGAATATCAGATGCTTCTTCCTGTAATGCCTGGATTAAAATGTTACTCACCAGGTTAATAATGGGTGCATCATTCCCATCGGTTCCTGTGGTCATCAATTCCCCATCTTCCTCTGGAAGACTAAAGGGCAGATCATCTAAACTTGCCAGGTCAGAATAAATGTCAACCACTAATTTTTCAGTGACTCGGGGTAGTTTCTGGCTTTGAAATCGGCGTAAATAATCATTCAAAACTCGTTGAAATCCTTCTTTAGTCACCACCCGACGAATGACCGCCGGATTGCCAAATTTCTCTAACTGACGGACGATTTGCTCCTGTGCCCTAAGGTCTCCAGGATTAACCATAGCCACCATTACAGATAAGGGTGGAGTTTCAGTCTTACTGAGGGGGAGTAGTTCATAATCTTGGCAAATTTGATGGGGAATCAAGGTATCAATTAAGCCATGGATTGGTGCCATGGGCAAACTATCTAGGGTCAAGTCCACAGATTGAACTCCATGGAGCAATTTAAGTTCAAAGAATTGTTGTTTCTTAAGCTCCGCCAGTAGGGCTGATGGAATCATTTTACCCGTCATCCCTTGTAACACCGAGACCAAGGACTTGCCAGATTGCCGACTCTCCAAAAGTGCCTCCTGCATTTGCCTGGGGTTCACATAGCCCGCAGCCACCAATTGTTTACTAAAGGGTGACCAGTCACGGTGAATAGTCTTATTTTGTTTGACAGGATACGTCATGATTTGTCTTTGAACCACTCTATGATTGTTTAACGATTAGATTGCTTAGCAATTACCTGGAGCCCCATGGGTCTTCCTAGCCCATAAGAGCAAGTATTCCCAAAAAATCATGATGGTTAACAAACTCCCAGTTCGAGTCAAGGAGCAAAGGGTAAGGTTGAGTCTATGGACAAAGCAGGCTGCCTCAATACTGGTGAGAGCCGCCTAAAATAAAGAAAAGGTTAAGTTTTAGGTGATGGCTTTGGCAATCATTGCTGTTACAATACTTAATATCATTTTTATTTAAGGGTTGTTGGTTGAAACAGTCACTGTTTACGGTCTCCATCCATTCTTTATTGTGTCAGTGGTAAAAAGGTATGGATTTAAGAGGGGTTCTAGGGGCGTTGCCCCCAAACCCCAACCAATTCCTACTCTTAACTTGTTTAAGACTACCTTCTTCCCATGTGAAATAGACGGAATGGGAAAATTCCTTGAATTGAACGATAATCCTTTTCCTTGTGAACCCATGTCCTACGCCACAATTTCTGACTCTATTCCTAAATATTCCTCTGACACCAATTCCGGGGTTCCCTCTGAGGTGGTTTGCCATGACTCCACCAGTGATGATCATCCCCTCCCTTCCACCCTTCCTCTAAGTGAAATTGGTTCAGAGAATGGGGGTGGATTGCGTTATGATCCCGAAGCGATCGCTGCCTATTACAACCAGCGTTTATTCACCGTCTGGTCTAGATTAGTCTATGTTGCCTGGTTAATTGGACAATTTGCCCTAGGTCTTTGGTGGGACAGGATAAGGGGTTCAGTTGTTAAAAATGAAGGGAAACGAGCAATCCAATTGAGGGAGTTGTTAACCAATTTGGGACCGGCATTTATTAAAGTGGGACAAGCTCTGTCTACCCGTCCAGACTTAATGCCTGCTCAATATATGGAGGAGTTGGCACGGTTACAAGACCAACTTCCACCTTTTCCCAATACCTTGGCTTACCAATTTATTCAAGAGGAACTGGGAGATTCGCCCCAAAATTTGTATGCTGAATTTTCCCCTGACCCGGTGGCAGCTGCCTCCCTAGGACAAGTTTATAAAGCAAAATTAAAAACTGGTGAACTCGTTGCCGTAAAAGTACAACGACCAGGACTATCAGAAAGTATTACCCTGGATATTTATATTTTGCGTAATATTGCATCTTGGGCTATGGGTACTTTCCAATGGATCCGCAGTGATTTAGTCGGCATTATGGATGAATTTGGAAACCGTATTTTCGAAGAGATGGACTACACCCAGGAGGGACGAAATGCTGAGAGATTTGCTCAATTGTATGGGCATTTACGGGATATTTACGTCCCCCGAATTTATTGGCAGTATACCAAACGGCGAGTACTAACCATTGAATGGATTACGGGGACTAAACTGACCAGACTGGAAGAAATGAGCCGCCAAGGGTTGGATGTTACCTACTTGGTTGAAGTCGGGGTACAGTGCTCCCTACGCCAACTATTAGAACATGGTTTTTTTCACGCGGATCCCCACCCTGGCAACCTTTTGGCTACACCTGACGGAAAACTTGCTTATCTTGATTTTGGGATGATGAGTGAAGTTAAACCATACCAGCGGTATGGATTAATTGAAGCGGTTGTTCATCTAGTTAACCGTGATTTTGAAAGTTTAGCGAATGATTACGTCAAACTGGAGTTCCTTACCCCTGATACAGATTTAACCCCTATTATTCCAGCCTTCGCTGAAGTGTTTGGCAATGCCTTGGGAGCGAGTGTAGCGGAGTTAAACTTCAAAAGTATTACCGATCAACTTTCAGATTTAATGTATGAATATCCCTTTCGGGTGCCTGCCTATTATGCTTTAATTATTCGCTCATTGGTGACTTTGGAAGGAATAGCCATAGGTGTTGATCCTAATTTTAAGGTGCTGAGTAAGGCTTATCCCTATGTGTCTAAGCGTTTGCTCACGGATCCATCCCCTGAGTTGCGGACATCTTTACGGGATCTTTTATTCAAAGATGGGGGGTTCCGCTGGAATCGATTGGAAAATTTACTCCGCAATGCTCGGCATAATGAAGATTATGACTTAAATCAACTACTAGAACAAACCTTAGACTTTCTATTTTCAGAACGGGGGACATTCATCCGTGAACAGATAGTGACTGAACTTTCCAATACATTGGATACGGTAGGACAGTCCACTGTAAAGCGATTTTTTGATCAGCTCAACCTGTGGGTTCGTCAACCGATCTGGGCGCAGTTTGGAGGACAGCAGGTTGTTCCTTCTGTTCCCCTAGTTCAATCCCCTGTTCCGGTGGTGGGCTCTAATTTAGAACAAATTCAACGAATTGCTGATATTCTCAAAGATAGCCCTGGGTTTGATCCACTTAGACTCCTGTCTTATGTACCCCGTTTACTATCCCATCCTGCTTTCCACAAAATGGGACAACAGGTAGGTAGCCAGTTGCTGCAACGGGCGATCGCCCGTTTAATTCGCGAGTTCTTTCTTTCTTCCCCGCCCAATGATACTTTCCCCTCTACCAAGCCGACGGTTGTTTCAACGAATTAATTCAAGATAACAATCTGGATTGATGGTACCTGAACAGGTTATTGATTCAACTCCTCAAGCCAACTCTTCTGGATTCCCCCCATCCCTAGGGTCAATTCATGGATTAAAGTTTATATATTATCTACTCCCGAAGAGATGGGATAATATATCCATTTCTTAAATTCATCCAGTTTATCCCCGCCATGCCGGTTACGTCCCAACAACTACTCCAATGGAAAAAAGAAGGTAGACCAATTATTGCCCTAACAGCATGGGACTTTACATTAAGTCGGTTGCTAGATGAGGCTGGGGTTGATTTGATTTTGGTCGGGGATTCTTTAGCGATGGTCGCTTTGGGGTACGATAGTACTCTCCCCCTCACCCTTGATGAGGTGATTCACCATGGTAAGGCTGTGCAACGATCCGTGCGCAGAGGGTTGGTGATTTGTGATTTGCCCTTTGGGTCTTATCAGGAAAGTGTCCAACAAGCGGTTCAGTCGGCCTGTCGGGTGATCAAGGAAACTGGTGTTCAGGGGGTTAAATTGGAAGGCGGGTATCCCGCCATGATCGATACAGTTCAACGTTTAGTGCAAATTGGCATACCAGTTTTGGGGCATGTGGGGTTAACCCCTCAGTCAGTTCATTTATTGGGGTATCGTCAACAGGGTCGGTCACCAGAATCCCGTTTACGGATTGTGGAAGAGGCGATCGCTTTAGAACAGGCAGGAGCCTTTGCAGTGGTCTTAGAACACATCCCTTCTGACCTGGGGTTGGAAATTACTCAAACATTAACCATCCCCACCATTGGAATTGGGGCAGGTTGTCATTGTGATGGACAAATTTTAGTGACAGCTGATTTACTAGGGTTATCAGTGAAAAAACCACCATTTGCAAAAGTTTATGCTGATTTAAGCCAAGTGGTGACTCATGCCGTTCAACAGTACTGCCAAGATGTAGCCCAAAAGAATTGGTAGGCTGTCGCCCATTAATTTTCTAGTTTCCCCCATAACCTGATGAACTCTATGGGTAACCCATCGGCATCAGCAATAAAGGCAACCTCGTAAATATGACCACCAATCATTTGTTGTCTTGGGGTCAACAGTACTGTTGGGAACCCCCGTTGATAGATGGAATTGAAATTTGAATGTTCAAATTTAAGCTGCAAAGACCGTAACCATGTTGTTAAATCAATTGCCTGAGGAGTCAAGTCAAAGGATAAGTGATAAAAACCCGTAAAATGTTCATCATGAAAGGCATCCCCACACCCCCTAGGTTCAGGAACCTGTATTAGTTCCAGTCGTCCTCCTAACCCTTCCATCCAGCAGGCTAAGGTGCCTCCGATTGTAAATCGTTCTTGAACCATAAACCCCAACTGTTCATAAAAAGCCATCGCTCGATGGATATCTGCAGTCCGGATGGAAACATGGTGCATATACTTGCTTTACAGTTGGACCATTAAAAGGAGGGATACCGAGTCGGGATTCTATATTCCTTTTCCAAGGAAACATTAATCCCATTCGGAGGGTAAATGAACTAGTTCACTGGAAAGGGAATCAGCTTCAAAGGATCCATGACGGAGACAGAGATAAGTACCCGTCAGGGTAAGTGCCAGATTAGTCTGCCGACAATGGGGACATGGAATTTCTGAACCGAAGATAGGATAGTGTAAACCGAAGTTATACATCACAGTTACCAGTCATCTTTCTAGTTTGCAACGCTGGAAATTGCGTTATATTATAATCGATTCCTTTCATCCCTAGTGGGTTCGCCACAAATTCTCTACTTCCATGGCAGTTTCTAGGGCGGTTTGACGAATCAGGGAGTTAGGGGTTGTCAGTTTAACTGTAACATGACCTAATTTTCGTCCAGGGCGTGATTGGGACTTGCCATACCACCAAACAAACGCACCGGGTAGTTGGGCGATTGCTTGACGTTGAACTTCATATTGGTCGTTATTTTGTTCATAACCCAGTAGATTAATCATGACGGCGGCATCACAGGTAAGGTCAATACTACCTAAAGGTAGCCCACTAATTGCCCGAAGATGTTGTTCAAATTGGGATGTTTTACAAGCATCTAAGGTGAAATGACCTGAATTATGGGTGCGGGGAGCAATTTCGTTGATCAAGACGTTACCCTGGGATGTGAGAAATAACTCAATACCCATAATGCCTACATATTCCAACTGGTGCAAAATGGTGTGGGCAATCCTATGGCATTGCTGAAGAATGGATTGATCCACAACAGCAGGAGCAATGACCCGGTGACATACTTGGTTGACCTGTTGCGTTTCAACTAGGGGGTATACTTTAATGTGACCATCCAGATCACGGGCGGCGATAATCGCCAGTTCCTGCACAAATGGGACAAATTCTTCTACTAATAGGGGTGTGTTCTGAAACTGTAAGCCAAGGGTTTGAAGGGTAGAGAGGTCTGAAATAATAAAGGTTCCCTGACCGTCATAACCATGACATCGTGTCTTTAAAACTAAGGGAAAGGTAAGACTAAAAGGAAAATCCCCATGGGCGGTAGTTATCTCCCTCAACTCAGCCGATGTTCTACTTTTGCGGATTAGGGACCAATGATAGGGGTGTAATGGGCAAAAACGGGGAACAGGCAACCCAATTTTGTCTAAGAATGAACGCTGTTTATACTTGTCTAGTAGTGGGTTGAGGGCATTTAGGGATGGGCGAAAGCATACGCCGGACTGTTCTAATTGCTGTAATTGTATTAAATTCACAAATTCATTTTCAAAGGTAATTAATTGACAACGATGAGCCAGTTGGGCTGTGGCAGCGCCATCGTTAACTGGGGCTAAAACCGGAACTGGATCAATGGTGGATAAGGGATGAGTGAGGGCGATGGCGGGGTCATCGACTTGGGGCGTTTGGATGACCAGTTTTATTCCTAAGGTGGAAGCAGCTTGACCCATCATCCATGCCAACTGTCCTCCCCCAATAATGCCTACTTTTTTTGGTACTTCTGATGCCATGCTTGGGGATCACCACCGGAAAAGTTTAATTGAAAATAGTTTAGCACGGCGGGAAACAATCAGCCGGCATCTGGGTGATGGGAAAAGATTCGTAAGGCAGAGCGCCAAGCTTTAGCTATGCTTTTATCTCTGCCCCTCTTAAAAGATGCAATCATGAGGGAGTGCCGATTCACCTCAAGTTTTTATTTTTCAACGGATCTGTTATGTCATTTAGACAAATTCTCAATTCCCCAATCTTTTTAGTTTTCATGGTTACCCTGGCAGGCACAGCCACCGTTTGGTGCTATATTGCTCGTCAAGAGGGTTGGAATAGGATGGAAAAACAACAACGAATCGAAACTGATGTTAAAACTTCAATTGAAAAAAACTTGAAAAACTTCAAATTCAAACCACTTTCAGAACCAAGCCAAAGGTAATGATGGACTAAAAAGAGATGCTATGGAACCCTATTAAACTAAACTATTGCTTAATTTTCCAGATTCTTCTCAACTTTTTCCACTGCATTATTTAAGTTGGTCAATATTGGGAAAAATCTAATTGCACAGACATATCAAGGATGAACTACTTTGGTAGATGTATGGTACTCCCCAATATCAAGACAGCAAAAGAGTACATTTAAGCAGTAATCTCGCTGAGTAGAACATTAGTCCTTGATGTTACAGTCATTACATCACCCCCTTGTAGGGTATTAGCGGTTTGACCCAACAGAAGACAGGAAACTGCCATGGCTCCAAATAGTCGAATTACTCAAATGTTAAATTGTGGAACAGGCTTCCAGCCTGTTTACAGCTAGGACAACCGCCCCACATCGTATATTCAATTATACACCGCTACTTGCTTATGTCATTTTCGCTGCATGGCTTGCCATATCCTCCGTAGAATTCAGTAGACTGGTTGTAGCGAGACTCTCTTATTAGCCTGTCCGAAATATAGGGAGTATTATAATGAATAAATCATCGATAGATTAAGTAAGTGACTCAGGTGCTTTCTGGCTAAACAGATATAGACAGTTTGATGAGTTTCAGGAATTTAACACTGAATCCAAGTCTATGCCCAATGCTTCTAACTTTTCCGCTAGGCGATCGGCTCTGGATTTTTCTTGTTCAGCTCTTAGAATCGCTTGTTCAGCTTTTACGGTCGCTTGTTCAGCCTTTGCAGTTGCTTGTTCAGCCTTT
>CAIUCS010000078.1 GCA_903897715.1 uncultured Synechococcales cyanobacterium | reverse complement strand
TTCCTCTGGCAAATAACCAGAAGGCTTACACGTTTCACTGAGTAGATCCCCTTGGATACAATGAAATTCGTCGGGCAAACCAGATTCTCCTACCAACTCACTTGGTAAATCGTACATGGTGGGCATCGTCTCAAGGGGCGATCGCGGATGAATTGGCTGATACATGACTAGCCTCAGTTAACGATATCGTGAATGGTAACAGTTTCCATGGATTCTAATGTAGGGTTTTTAAGAGGGGAAGAAACAAGGTAACGTAATAATAAACGAGGGGAGCAGTAAAAACATAACTATCTGCTCGGTCTAAAATACCCCCATGACCAGGAATGAGTTGACCGGAATCCTTCACACCTGCATCTCGCTTCATCATTGACTCGGTTAAGTCTCCCAGTAAACTGGCGATGCCTATCATTAATCCTAATAATAACCCACTCAGGGGAGCCAGTGGCCATTGTAAATACCACGCTCCGGTTATCGCAACAAACCCACATCCCAAGACCCCAAAAATAGCTCCTTCCACGGTTTTTTTAGGACTAATTGCGGTCAAGCGCGTTCGTCCAACCAACCTACCCATGAAATAGGCTCCAATATCAGCTGCCCAAATACAAACGAATGAGAGGAGGGTGGTTGTTAAACCCATGGGAAGTGAGGCAGGATTTAGCACACTATCCCATCCGTTTTCAGGCCAAAATCCACCCCACATTAAATTACTCGACAGGGTACTGTCCAAGTATCGTAATCGCACCCAATAACTGGGTAAATAACCGCCATAAAACAATCCCAGGATTGACGAAGAAATGTCGGCAATTGTGGCAAATTTAGGTTGAAACAGTAAATAAAAACAAATTAAAGTTCCGGCAACACAAAAGACTGCGTCAGCCAAGGAGGGATTAAAATTGCAAATAATAATTAATATTTGACTGACCGCCATGGTAGTCTTCGCAGCCGGAGCTAAACCTGTGGCCCAGGTTAGTTGAAAATATTCTAACTGACCAAGATAAATTAACAGTCCAAATGGAATAGTAAAATACCAACCACCTAAGATGGCTATACCTAAAGCCAAAGAAATTCCCACAATGCCGCTGAGTATCCGCGTTCTAGACATAGGTATTTACCAGGAAGTTAAGAATACTTTAACAAAATCTAGGGGTAGGGTCATAGACTTCCTTTTTTTCACCGACAAGTTTTACTATCAACTGGTACTGGACACAAAATGCCGAACCTCAAGTAGTGGGAAAACCCAACTTTTCAAGGATGTTGGTTGGCTCCAAAGTAAACAATAATAAATATCGATGGGATTTATTCCCTCTGTTTGGAAAGTCCTGCAAGGTTATGAGGGATTTCACACCAAAAGAGAGTTTATTTCCCAGGCTTTCGTCAGAAAGTAATGTCTAGTTAATTTAGTCTACCTACAGGGAACGTTATGACGATGTTAGAACAGGGAAGAATTTCCATCCATACCGAAAATATTTTTCCCATTATCAAAAAGTGGCTCTATTCGGATCACGAGATTTTTTTACGAGAACTGATTTCCAATGGGGTAGATGCCATTCAAAAATTGAAAATGGTTGCCCGTTCTGGTGAGTATTCCGGTGAACTAGGGGAGCCTGAAATTTCCATCACCGTTAATAAAAGTAACAGAACCCTAACGGTGACAGACAACGGCATTGGCATGACTGCCGATGAGATTAAAAAATATATCAACCAAGTTGCCTTTTCCAGTGCCGAAGAATTTGTTGAAAAGTATACAGCATCAGGAGACCAACAAATTATTGGACACTTTGGATTGGGCTTTTATTCAGCATTTATGGTGGCTCGTAAAGTGGAAATTGATACCCTCTCTTACCAAGATGGGGCTGAACCTGTTCATTGGTCCTGTGAGGGGTCAACGGAGTTTCAACTTACAAAGTCTGACCGCAGGGAACGGGGGACTACTATTATTCTTACCCTGTTGGATGACGAAGACGATTATCTGGAATCTTCTCGCATTAAACAACTGGTCAAAACCTATTGTGACTTTTTACCCGTTGTTATTAAGCTGGATGATGAGGTGATTAATCAACATCGAGCATTATGGAAAGAATCACCCAATACCATTTCCAATGAAGATTATTTAGAGTTTTACCGCTACCTCTATCCATTCCAAGATGAACCCCTATTGTGGGTGCACCTGAATACAGACTATCCTTTCGTGGTTAATGGTATTTTGTACTTTCCTAAACTTCGCCCGGATATTGACATCAGCAAGGGACAGATTAAATTGTTCTGTAACCAAGTGTTTGTTACAGACAATTGCGAAGAAGTAATTCCTAGATTTCTTCTCCCTCTGCGCGGCGTGATAGACAGTGCAGACATTCCTCTGAATGTTTCCCGCAGTTTCCTGCAAAATGACCGGACAGTGCGACGGATAGCAGATTATATTGCAAAGAAAGTTGGCGATCGCCTGAAGGAGCTTTACCGAGATAATCGAGAAGACTATATTCGTTGTTGGCAGGACTTAGGTACTTTTGTTAAGTTTGGCTCCATCAATGATGATAAGTTTAAGAAGCAGGTGGAAGAGATTCTTATTTATCGCACAACCTATACCCCAAAGCCTACGACTGAGAAACCCATCGTGGAAGTTCAATCCAGTGATGGAGACCTGTGGAAGGATGTGGGGATAGGAGATGGGAAAGAAACTGACATTAGTCAATTGGATGGTCTTTCATATACTACTTTGCAGGATTATCTCAAGCGGAACCAATCCATTCGGGAAAATCGGGTTTTTTACTGCACGGATGCCGCGTCCCAAGCTACCTATGTGGAACTCCATCGAAAGCAAGGGTTGGAAGTGCTTTTCCTTGATTCTTTCATTGATACTCACTTTATTTCTTTTTTAGAACGTGAACATCATGATGTCAAATTTTCCCGTGTTGACGCTGATTTAGATGACACCCTGCTAGATAAAAGCGAGAAACAAAAGGAGATTGTTGACCCTAAGACGAATAAAACCCGTAGCGAATCCATCAAGGAATTGTTTGAAAAGGCAATCAACCGTCCCCGTGTGAATATTCGTACGGAATCAATTAAATCTGACGATCCCCTTAGTACACCCCCAGCGGTCGTACTACTACCTGAATTTTTACGCCGGTTACAGGAAATGAATACTTTCAATCAACAACAGGGCAGTCCTTCATTTCCTGATGATCACATTTTGTTGGTGAATACATCCCATCCCCTGATTCAACATCTTGCCAGTCTCAGTCAAGGTGGGATTATCCAAGGGACTGGAGAATCTCCTTCAGCAGCATTAGCTAACCTAATTTGTCAGCATGTCTATGATTTAGCCCTGATGTCTCAAAAAGGTTTTGATGCTGATGGAATGAAGGCATTTGTTGAACGTTCCAATCAGGTTTTAACTCGATTGACTGAACAGGTTACTCGATAGACCTTTTTCCTTAGAACCAGTACTTGGGTGGATCATTGGGTACTCCCCTATCCACCCAGGTAATGTTCAAATTTTTGTTAAGCTGATAGGGAATGAGCCCCATCGGCACAAAATTGACACTATTTCAGTAACATCTATGAAATTAATGGTTGGATTCGGGTTATCCGTTGTATTGTCTATTTGTGTTACAGCGATCGCCATCCTTTCCGTACAAAATGCTACCTTAGTAACATTACAATTTCTAGTATTTCAATCCATTCAACTACCCTTGGGGGTTTTGCTAGCCTTTTGCATGGGTGGTGGGATGATAATCATGGCAACAGTACAAACTATTTTAACCCTGAAAATAGGCAAGCGGGTCAGGGAACAAGTGAGGTAACCTAGTCTTGCAAATTACTTTTCTCGGAACAAGTTCTGGGGTGCCGACGCGATCGCGGAATGTCTCTAGCGTTGCTTTACGTTTACCCCAACGGGCTGAATTTTGGTTATTTGACTGTGGGGAAGGTACCCAGCATCAAATTTTGCGTAGTGATTTACGCATCAGTCAACTGACCCGAATCTTTATTACCCACATGCATGGAGATCATATTTTTGGGTTGATGGGACTTTTAGCCAGTTATGGTTTAGCAGGAAGCCCCACCCACATCGACATCTATGGACCTCCTAATTTGAAAGAATACCTACGAGCATGCGAACGCTATTCTGAAACCCGCCTTTCCTATCCCGTTCGGATTCATTCGGTGGAACCAGGGTTAGTGTGTGAGGACGGGGAATATGAAGTGTATTGTGGACGATTAAAACATAGAGTCCCTAGTTATGGCTATCGAATCGTGGAAAAAAACCGTCCTGGACACTTTGATGCGGCACAGGCAGCAGTCTTGGGTGTACCATTTGGACCCTTATACGGTCGATTGAAACGGGGAGAAACGTTAACATTAGAGAATGGAAAGGTAATACGAGGAGCCGACCTATGTGGTTCGCCCCAAATTGGGCGAAAAATTGCCTATTGTACTGATACTATTTTTTTTGAAGGAACAATCGCCCTAGCTGAAGATGTAGATGTCCTCATTCATGAAGCTACCTTTGCCCATCAAGACGCCGATCTAGCATTTCAGGCTTTACATTCCACCTCCACCATGGCTGCCCAGGTAGCCTTAGCTGCACGGGTACAACTGTTATTATTGACCCACTTCAGTCCTCGGTACAACCCTGCCAATGCCACCACATTAGAAGACGTATTACATGAGGCACGATCCATATTCCCCCAGACGAAGTTAGCCTATGATTTTTATATTCATGAAGTAAAGAATCGATCCCAGGGTTGATCATACTGATTTCAATAACAGGTATGAATCTAAAAAATATTAAGAAATATTGCATTTTTTCTAGAAATGAGTTACATTTATTTATGTAAGCATTTTCGGTTCCGTTTTTATCCAAGTAGGAGTGATTAAATCATGGAAAACCAACAGTCTACGAAGTTCGGATTTACTGAGTTTGCTGAAACTTGGAATGGTCGTTTAGCAATGCTTGGTTTTGTTATTGGTCTTGCTACTGAATTATTAACAGGTCACGGAATTCTTTCTCAAATTGGTTTGATGTAATAGGGACTGGTAAGTTTTACCACCTTGTCATTTACAGTGTTAGTCATCCTTTTAGATATAAAAGCGAACCACATTTTAGCATAGTGTGGTTCGCTTTTATGTTGACTATAGCTGAGCTCGGATGATGAAATAGTAGTCTCCCCCTGGCTCTAACTGATAGTCTTGTTGTTCTAAAAAACGACTGAGAGGTTCAAGAATTAATGCCCGACCAAAAGAGGGTTGTACTGATAAAGAACCCAGACGAAAGTACCACTGAAATTGCCACTCAAATTGGTTTGCCCGAACCTCCCCTTCAATTTGTCCCTGCTGCCAAGATTGACGGAGGATACGAACATGGGCAGTGGTTTCTGGAAGGCGTTGGGATGACACGGTTCAATTCTATCCTTACTAGAAACTAACTTTAATTTAACCTGAGTTCACCTTTTCATTGTTACTCATTCAAACTCATAGGGGCTGGTTCACCATCGTTAGACAACTGGGGAAGAGTTCGTTCACGAAGCCGCTCAAGTTGATGGTAGACACCGTTATTTCCCAACTCTTAACTAGGTCTTTGATTGCCTGACCAATCCTAACTTTCAATAGGTATCCTCTTGGATACATCAGTCTAAAAAAACCTCATCTGAAATTTCATTCAGATGAATTGGATGCTCTCGGAGTTATGCCCCCTTCAACAGAACTCGGGTTATCTTAAGTACAAATCGATTCCTTTATTTTTTTGATTCATCTTTTATTTATGCAATGGCGGATCAGTCCATAAACGTATCGGCGACGATGAGCGTTCGCAACACAGACTCGATGAATCCTATCACTATTCTTCTGTAAGGTACTACGATAGGGATGGGAGAGGAAATTGATTTGACTAAGTTGAACAAGGGCAATTTTTTATGACGAATCTAACATGTGGGGTAAATCAATAAACGGAAGGAGAATGTCATCGGTTGCCAGGTTGAAAATGTTATACTTTAATCACTATTGTTTGTTCCTAGGCAACAAACAATAGTGATAACCCCTACCTATATCGGAGAGTTGCACTTGGTCACACCTCCATAATATCCAACCGCCCATTGATTCATTTAAATGTATTAGTCTTGTGCCCCAATGGGCAGGGTTTGAATCTCGCTATTGCTTGGTCATAAACTTAACGTGGGAGGTCTATGGTTGCCAACTCATTTGTTACTACTGATAAATCGCAGGTTGCTCCTCTTTCGGTTCAACATTCCCACTTGAATCAGGTTTTTAAAGCAATCGATGGTGGGAGTTGCCCCTATTCCTATAATTTTCACTTACATACCACCAGTTCAGATGGTCAGTTATTAGCAGATGAATTAATTGAACAAGCATTTGAATTGGGGCTAAAGGGTTTAGCCATTACGGATCATCATAGCCTTAATGGATATTACATCGCCCATGAGTGGCTTGCCCATCACCCTAACCCGCTCAGTAATCTACCCCAATTGTGGACAGGCATCGAAATTAGTGCTGACTTATTAGACAATGAGGTGCATATTCTTGGATACGCCTTTGATCC
The DNA here is from genome assembly GCA_903897715.1 of uncultured Synechococcales cyanobacterium. Taxonomy (GTDB): domain Bacteria; phylum Cyanobacteriota; class Cyanobacteriia; order CAIUCS01; family CAIUCS01; genus CAIUCS01. The sequence goes on along the minus strand of CAIUCS010000078.1, from coordinate 2,753 downwards.
ACACCATCCGTCTCTTATCCCCTATTTAACATCAATGACGGCAGTTGGGAATGACTATACAGCAACTGCTGTCATTGATGCCATTCATCAAGCTGGCGGAGTGGCGGTGTTAGCTCATCCCTGTCGTTATCGGAAGTCAGCAGATCAATTAGTTGCAGCAGCTTCCCTGTCGGGGATTGATGGACTAGAGACGTATTATGCTTACGATAACCCCAAACCATGGCGAGCCAGTCCCCACCAAACGGTTCAGGTAAAGGCGCTGGCTCAGCAATACAATTTATTTACTACCTGTGGAACGGATACCCATGGTAAAAGTATTTTGTACCGTATTTAAATGAATATGTCCCTCACCCTGCCCCCCTTCATAAAGCCAATGCTGGAGCCGGATTTCTATCCCCATCCGGTCACTACCCCTATTCAGTTCATCCAAACCCATGTTTCCATCGTTTTTTTGACTGGAGACTATGCCTATAAGGTGAAAAAACCTGTTGATTTTGGTTTTTTGGATTACTCTACCCTAGAGAAACGTCACCACTTTTGTCAAGAAGAACTGCGTTTGAATCAACGGGGAGCCGCTGATTTATATTTGGAAGTCATCCCCATTACCATTTCAGATGATCGGTATGGGCTAGGGCTTCCAGGTGAAATTATAGACTATACCCTAAAGATGCGGCAATTTCCCCAGCATTCCCTCTTTAGTGAGTTATTTAACCAAGGGCTTTTGACGGTGGAACGGTTAGAGGAGCTGGGACGAGTTACAGCACAGTTCCATGGTCAGGGGGTTACCAATGACTATATTCGTAGCTTTGGGGAGATTTCCCAGATCAAGGAAGCCTTTGATGAAAATTATGAACAAACCCGTGGGTATATTGGCGGTCCCCAAACCCAACAACAATTTGAGGAAACCCAAGCCTATAGCGATCGCTTTTTTACAGAGCATACAGACCTGTTTGCCAGTCGTCGGCAAGGTGACTGGATTCGAGAATGTCATGGGGATATGCACTTAGGAAATATTTGTTTGTGGCAGGATAAGATTACACTATTTGATTGTATTGAATTCAATGAACCCTTTCGGTTTGTGGATGTCATGTTCGATGTTGCTTATATTGTTATGGATTGTGATGCCCGGAATCGGTCAGACTTGGCTTATGGGTTTCTCAATAGCTACGTGGAGCAAACGGGGGATTGGGATGGCTTACGGGTCTTACCGATTTATGTGAGTCGTCAATCCTATGTTAGAGCAAAGGTTACTTCATTTTTACTCAATGATCCAGCCATATCCCCAGCCGATAGGAAAGGAGCAGAAACTACCGCAGCATTGTATTATCAACTAGCTTGGCAATATACCCAACCCCGGGCTGGACGACTACTGCTGATGTCCGGATTATCTGGCTCGGGCAAAAGTACTATCGCCCGTAAACTTGCGTTGGAGTTAGGTGCAATCCATATTCGGTCTGATGCCGTGCGTAAACATCTGGCAGGTGTCCCCCTGCTTGAACGGGGTGGAGCTGAACTGTATACCCCTGCCATGACAAGCCAAACCTATGACCGATTACTAAACCTAGGGGTTACCCTAGCCAAAGATGGTTATACGGTGATTTTAGATGCCAAATATGATCGGCAACTTTTACGGGAAGAAGCGATCGCCCAAGCCAATCACCAGGGTTTACCTTTAACTATTCTTCATTGCTCCGCTCCCCTTGCTGTTTTACAACAGCGGTTAGAGGAACGAACGGGAGATATTGCGGATGCAACTGCCCAACTTCTGCCCACTCAAGTTGCTGTCTTTGAAGAGTTTACCCAAAAAGAACTATCTTCCATGATCACCATAGATACCAGTGCAGATATTGATGTCCACCATTTAAAGTCTGTCATTCAACCATGAACCATTCTGGAAATACTATCCACAGTACCTTAGAGGTTATATTGCCAACGGTACGTTCCATCGGTTGGGGTTGTGCTAAAGTTCTTAAGGCTTTCTACCATGGAGCACCCGTTAGAGATGACACCTTTGCTCATTTAGCCATCCAAGGAACTACGGATGAACCTGTCACCGCCGCCGATATTGCTGCGAACCATTATATTTTAGAACGAATACATCATGAAATACCACTAATTGATGTGGGCTATATCAGCGAAGAAACCTATAAGAATCAATCCTCCAATCAACCTTTACCAAACCCATGGGTATGGATAATCGACCCCTTAGATGGCACCCGGGATTTTATCGACAGAACGGGGGAATACGCCATCCACATCGCTTTAATCCATGAAAATCGCCCCGTTTTAGCAGTTGTAGTATGTCCTGAACTGGGTCAATTATACTATGCAGCCAGGGGCAGTGGCACCTTCAAGGAAACAATTGATGGTACAATTGTACCTATCCGAGTATCCAATAACCCATGTCAACCCCAGTCAATGACCTTGGTGTGCAGTCGAACTCACCGGGATCCTCGCTTTAATGCCTTGCTGAGTCGGCTACCGTTCCCCCGTCAACTTAACGTGGGTAGTGTTGGGTGTAAAGTGGCAACAATTTTAGAACACAATGCTGATGTGTATATTTCCCTATCGGGACGAACCGCCCCAAAAGATTGGGATATGGCTGCTCCAGAGTTAATTTTAACTGAGGCGGGGGGACGGTTTACCCACTTTGATGGACGATTACTTCGCTATAACCAGGGTGATGTCAATCAATGGGGTGGATTAATCGCTTCCAGTGGACATCACCATGACCAATTATGTATCTCAGCCAG
>CAIUCS010000077.1 GCA_903897715.1 uncultured Synechococcales cyanobacterium | reverse complement strand
TCTCCCGTTTTGGGAGAGGGAGTTAGGATGAGGGCTGGAAAATTGGGATGCAACCAGACGAATTAACTGCATTGCTGAGGAGGCACTTGCATGGATTTAGATCAACAATTACAGGTTTTGATAGACAACGCCCCCCAAGATGGAGTAACTCCCCATGCTATTGCGGCAATTGCACCGGCTTTGAAAGCCATTGCCAGGCAACTTCAACACCAAGATTACTACATCGTGCAAACTCTAAACCAGGAATGGGTACTCCTCACTTTAAGTCGAACCAATCAACCACAGGTGACTAAAACAGTGGTCTATGCTTTCCCCAGCCTTCAGGATATTTCCTTGAGTCCATCCTTTCAGGCAGAACCCAATCGAATCGCTGTACCCTTCCCAGTGACCCATCTCCTTTTTCAACTATCCAGCCTTACGTCTATTGATAGTGTTATTTTCAGAGAGATTCCCGATGATTCTTCTTCTGACGTAGAATTAAAATCATCTGATATTCAAAGTCTATTGCAACACCATTTGCACCATTACTTCTCCCCAAACATACCCTCCGATTTGGCATAAAGTCCCCTTAGGGGCATTGGGAGACTCTAAGGTGAGTCCGTCATGGGTTAACTCTCCCTTATGACCAAGACTGGCGTTCAGAGATATAAGGTCTGAAGTTGCACTAGTTTTGATATGCTTTCTCAATCAATCAACCACTGGAGTATCAGTACCCTGAAACTGAAAAAATAGTGAGTTGTTGTTCTGAACAAACTGGTTCAGGGGTTAAACCATCAGTCCATGGTGATTGCTTGGGTTCCGACCAGTAATAACGCTGCGAACTCTGATTTTCCAATCTGGAGTTGAATTTCCGTAAACCAGTGGTAATTTTGCTATGTTTTTCTATGAGGGTCATCACCTGCTTTGCCCGTTGAATCACACAATGGGGTAGTCCAGCCAGCCTCCCCGCCTCAATTCCGTAGGAGCGGTGGGCACCGCCAGGATGAACTTGGTGTAAAAACACAATTTCATCAGCTAATTCCTTAACGACCACTTGATAATTGGCTACATTCCTAATAAAAGAAGCTAACTCATTTAATTCATGGTAATGGGTAGCAAAAATTGTACGGGAGCCAATATCCGTAGCCAGGTATTCAGCAACCGACCAAGCAATGGCTAATCCATCAAAGGTAGCCGTTCCCCGACCGATTTCATCTAACAGCACCAATGAACGACCGGTAGCATGATTGAGAATATTCGCAGTTTCGTTCATTTCTACCATAAATGTGGACTGTCCCGTTGCCAAATCATCCACAGCTCCCACCCGTGTAAAAATACGGTCACAAATACCAACTTGTGCCGCCTTTGCTGGCACAAAGCTACCCACCTGAGCCATCAGTTGAATTAATCCCACTTGGCGCAAATAACAACTCTTGCCGCTGGCATTGGGACCTGTCAAAATAATCAGGTCGGGATAGGAACCACACCCTTGGGATGCATGATAATCATCTGGACATGGAACCGTTCCATGATTGATTGTCGAGCTGACCCCTGCCGTTCCTTCCAGCCCCATATGGGTGGAATTGGCAACAAAAAAACCCGCTGGCAATGACTGTTCTACCACGGGATGGCGACCCGCTTCTATGAGAATTCGGCGATCTAGGGTAATCACTGGACGGCAATAACCCCACTGGATGGCAACATCTGCCAGGGCAGTCAACACATCTACCGCTGCCACTGCTGCTGCCATCTGACGAATCAATTGGGCTTGGGTGCCAGTCCTATCCCGCAGTCGAATAAACCATTCATACTCTAATTTTTTAACCATCTCCTGAGCCGAAAAAATACGAGATTCCCGATCTTTTAACTCAGTGGTAATAAATCGTTCTTCATTGGTTAAGGTTTGTTTACGGTGGTAATTAGCAGGGATTTGTTCCTTCCGAGAACGGGAAATTGTAATGTAATAACCAAATGCCTTATTAAATCCTACTTTTAAGTTGGTGATGCCGGTGCGTTCCCGTTCAGTTTTTTCTAAATCCGCGATCCATTGATGGTCGGTTTCCAACTGTTGACGTAAACTATCTAACTTAGGATCAACTCCATCCCGGATTAAATTACCTTCCGTTAGACAGAGGGGGGGAGTATCAACTAAATGATCCCGCAGGTAGTGTTCCAGTTGTTCCAGTTGGGGTGGTATGGTTTGTAAAGTCTGTAGATAACTTGAATGGGTATGGGTCACCAATAGGGACAGAACGGGTAATTTCCCTAGGGAATCAGCAAGAGCGACTAAATCCCGGGCATTGGCAGTCCCCGAACCCGCCCGTCCCGCTAATCGCTCCAAGTCATAAATTTGTTTGAGTAACGATTGAAGTTCCTGTCGAAGATTATGATGGGTTACTAACTCTTCAATGGTGTCTTGTCGGTTTTGAATTGCACTGGGTTCTAGGAGGGGTTGTAGTAACCAGCGCCGCAACATTCGCCCCCCCATTGCTGTGACCGTGTGATCCAATGCCCATAGTAGGGAACCATGAAAGGTACCGTCCCTAATTGTTTGAATGATTTCCAAATTCCGTCGAGTTTGATGGTCTAGAATTAAGAAATCAGATAAGGTATAGGTGCGTAGGGGTTGGAGTGGGACAGATGACTGACTGCATAGGGAAAGGTTGAGGGGTGGGGAGGAGGTAGGATTAGGAGTGACGGGTTGCTTAAAGGTTGCTTCTAAATACTCCAAAAGTCCGCCAGCCGCCCGAACTGCCAAGGGTAGAGTTTCGCATCCCATTCCTTCCAAAGACCGGACTTGAAAGCGGAGTAATAACCGTTGACGAGCCTCCGATTGGGTGAATGGTAGTTGGGGTCGTAGGGTATAACAAAATTGATTGGGCAGACCATCAGGTAGGTGATCCCTTGATTCACCCGGTCGTAATAAACCAATAAAATGGGGGGAATTGGTGGGTAGTAATATTTCCGATGGCTGAATCCGCATGATTTCCTGGTTGAGGTCAGTTAACCCATGGGTCTGGGTGGTGAAGAATTCACCCGTAGACACATCAGCATAGGCTAATCCCCAGTGCTCTCCAGCTATGACCACCGCAGCAAGGAAGTTATTACGCCGAGCAGTGAGCATTCCATCTTCCAATACCGTTCCTGGGGTAATCACCCGAGTGACTGCACGACGGATGAGGTTGCCTTGGGCGGCACTAGGATCCTCCACCTGATCACACACGGCTACGGAAAACCCCTTTTCCACTAAAAGGGCACAATAACGCCCCAAGGCATGGTGAGGTACGCCGGCTAAGGGTACTTTGCCAACCTCTTTTCCCCCATCTTTAGTGGTCAAAACTACCTCTAGTTCACGGGCAACCGCGATCGCATCCTGAAAAAAGGTCTCAAAGAAGTCCCCTACTCTGTATAACAATAAGGATTGGGGATGTTGCTCCTTAACCTCAACATAATGGCGTAACATAGGGGTTAAATCATCCCAATTCACCAAATGATAGTCTGGATACTGTACCGCGTGTTTAACCAACCGCTCAGGAAGACCAAGGGAAGAGTGAGAAATGGGTTCAGGTGAAGGATGAGCCATGATCGTAGCAAGTGAAGGAAATGAACAAAAATCCTATACAATGGCAAACCTTGAATAGGGTATAGCCTATAACGATTGGAACTGCCTCACCACCCCAAAAAGGGGAGTGATTCTGGATGGTTGCCAAAACTTACAAGGAGAACTGGTCTTGGGTGCATCCCAATTTTTCAGCCCTCACCCTAAATCGATTTCCCTTCTCTCTTTTTGGGAGAAGGGGTTAGGGGATGAGGGCAAACTTATAAAATTGGGATATTCTCCCGGTCTTCCCTTCTCCTTCTGTCTGAGTGCAGTGCCCATGTCCAAAACCTATGATATTGGTTCCCAAAACGCCTAAACTGTCTGGGTTTAAACCAATACCCCAACAGGCAGTGTCTGAAGCTACTTTTATCACAGACATCAGAGCTTAGTTTAATAAACAGGCGACTAAACCGTACTAAGAATAAGGGATCCATCTCCCATTCCGTTCGTCAACGGGACTTCTCAACGTAGAATTGAAATTAATGTAGGACAAACTAGGGCGAACGATGGGACTTGAACCCACGAATGGTGGAACCACAATCCACTGCCTTAACCACTTGGCGACGCTCGCCATTCAATTATTCTTTACTTTACCACAGTTCCGAGGCATATCCTCCTAGCCCTCCAAAAAATACCCACGAAATAGGAAAATTATAAACACTTCCCTTACATTGGTAAACCATTGACCATTTCACCCCCACCATGGAAAGTAGAGCCTCACCAGGGTTCTCTTTATGCCCTGTTAGCCTACACCTCTTGGGGGTTGTTACCCCTTTACTGGAAACTATTTGGTTCAGTTAGTGCCATCGAAATTCTCAGCCATCGCATGATCTGGTCAGCCTTATTTTTAACATCCATTCTAATTTTCCAGGGACGTTTAAGGGATGTGCTGAACCTGAGACAATCTTACTCAACAGTCTGGTTACTCTTGCTGACCTCCACATTGCTGGCTGTCAACTGGGGTATTTATATCTATGGGGTGAATTCAGGACAGGTGGTAGAAGCCAGTTTAGGATACTATATCAACCCACTAGTAACCGTCCTGTTGGGGTTGGTGATCCTCAAGGAAAAACTAAAACCCCTACAGAAATGTGCCGTTGGACTGGCAACCATTGGTGTTAGTTACTTTATCTGGCATCTGGGTACTGTGCCATGGATTGCCCTTAGCCTTGCCTTATCATTTGCGATTTATGGTCTGGTACGCAAGCTGATGCCTGTCCCCCCCCTTTTAGGATTAACATTGGAAACTTGGCTAATCTCCCCATTGACCCTAATCATTGTCCTTTACTTGTCTAGTCAAGGAAAGGGGCACTTTGGTCAAACCCTTAACTTAAATTTGTTATTTATGGGTTCAGGAATCGCGACTTCACTGCCACTATTATGGTTTAACCAAGCTGCCAAACGGCTCCGCCTTGCTAGTGTTGGTTTCTTTCAGTATCTTGCACCCTCGATTTCCCTATGTTTAGGAGTATTTATTTTTAAGGAGTCGTTCACCCTTGTCCATGGTGTAACCTTTGGCTGTATCTGGGGGGCGTTAGCCTTATATTCCCTTTCTAGTTTGCGATAAAGAGCCAATCAAAAGCTCTGAGGGTAAGGGAAAAAGCTATCCCGAAGGGAGAGGGGCTTTAGACATTTTTCCGGAAAGAACAGTATTAGTTTTGTGAACTCGTTAACCGTTGACGTAAACGCACTGGATCCCCTTGATCAATGACCCTACCCTTTTCCAAAATGAATGCCCCGTCGCAATAATCCAGTTCCTCTAAGCGATGGGTCACCCATAGTGCAGCAATTCCACGGGTTTTAACTAACTGTTGCACTTGAATGACTAATTCTAATTGACTGTCTGGATCTAACAGTGCAGTTGGCTCATCCAATAGTAAAACCTGGCTGTGGCGGGCAATGGCACCAGCGATGGCTACCCGTTGCTTTTGTCCCCCACTAAGACCATAAATTGGTCTCCGTTTCATCGATTGTAACCCCACTGCACTTAATGCTTCATCCACTCGTCGCCGAATTTCTGGTGGGGATAGCTGCTCTGAAACTAAACCAAATGCCACATCCGCCCCTACAGTTGGCATAACCAACTGGTGATCTGGATTCTGAAATACGAATCCAAGGGGTTGCAATAGTTCAATATGTCCCGACTGGGGTTCCATTAAGCCTGTCAATAATCGGAGCAAGGTAGATTTGCCACTGCCATTCCTACCCAGCAACATCCAAAACTCACCCATTGGAACCTGTAAGGAACAGTCCTGTAATACAAATTCACCGGGTTGCCATTGAAAGGTAAGCTGGTTGACCGCAATTGCCCCATCAGCAGCGATCGCTAAATTCTTCATAAATGAATATCCTATTCACCAGCCATACTAAAAAAACCCGGGGGTCTGCCGGAAGCAGTGGCAGTGGTTGCTTTTTCTAAAACTTGCACAGCAGAGATTTCACTACTTAGCACCGTAATTTTTTTACCTGGTTGTTGTTCACAGGTTAATTCAATCAGTTGAACCGTAGATGAACCTAACGTGGTCACCACATGACGATAGAGGTCTTCAGCATCAGTGACTGTTTTTTTCTGAACAGAAAGGGGGACGGGATTATTTTTTAGAATTATGTCGATAATATACATCAGTGGTTCAACCCAAATCACATGGTTTTATGTCTAGTATGGCAAACTCAGGTACAGAAGTCATCCTGTCCCACCCTATCCACCACCCCAGTTCTCTGATTTCAAACTGCCAAAGTGCCGTAATGATTCCCTTAGGGGTTTATCGCCTTAGTTTTTGTCTTAATTTCTTGCCCAAAGAATTAACCTCAGGTAAGTTGAGTTGCATCGTTAATAGGACAAATAACCCCAACCCCAACGTTCCTGAAACCACAATTTCTAATAATTGCACCATGAACCCTTCTGTTCCCCAAAACAGACGGCAGATCCAACTGCTGCTCCAACAAGCCAGTCCTGCCACCAAACTCACCCCAAAGAGTGCCACCAATGGTTGAATCCACTGTAGCCATGGTAAACCCCCTAATTTACGGTTCAGTGCCCACAGTAACATAACCATTGAAGTTAAATTAACGCCAACCGTTGCCAAGATTAAGCCAGGAGCTCCCAAGGGATGTACAAATAGATAATCTAATAGGGCATTTAAAAAAATATTGAATACACTAATACGAAAGGGGGTTTCCCCATCCCCTAAAGCATAAAATACCCGTACTAAAACATCCCTACCCAGATAGACAAACATACCAATACTGTAGACAACCAAAATGATGGTAACTAACTGGGAAGCATTTCGGTCAAAGGCAAAGCGTTCATAGATAACCCTAACAATGGGATCAGCTAAGGGTATCATTAATGCACTCAGGGGTAGCATGGTTGCCGCTGTCAGAATCATACCCTGACGAATGCGGTCTTTGAGTTCCGCCCAGTCCCTTGGATCGGCAAGACGGGAGAAAACAGGTAATAAGGGAACTAGAATGACATTGGATAAAATTCCGAGGGGGGTTTGCACTAATAGCCCGGCATAACCCATTGCTGCTGCTGCCTGAGGAATAAATGAAGCAAAGAATAGATCGGTATAAACATTGATCTGTAACATACCTGAAGAAAAGGTGGCGGGAGCCATCACCTTCAAGACTTCCTGAACTGCGGGTTGACGGAAATTAAATCGTAACCGTAGGGTTCCCATCCCTGCTCGCCATTGGGCTGGGACTTGAACCAACCATTGTAATAATGCTCCCCCTAATGTTCCCCATGCTAAAACTAATCCCCCTTGTAACGCATATTCGGGTAAGGTAATTCGGGAGCCAAGTTGGAGGACTAATAGCCCTAAGCCCAAAAGTAAGGTAAAGCTGGAAAATAGGGGACTAATGGAAGGTAACCAATAGGAATCAGCGGCGTTGAGGGTTCCAAAACCTATGCCAATTAATCCAGATAGGAGGGCAAGGGGTGCCATGATGCGAAATTGTTGGATGGCGATCGCTCGAATTTCTAATCCTTCAGGGGTTCGTCCTAAACCAGGTGCTACCAGATCGGTTAGGGGTTCTGCAAAGATGACTAAACCACAGGTGATGATGAGCAGAATACCACAGACTAACGTGGTAATGGTTTCCACGAGTTGGGCTCCATCGGTTCGCTCCCGTTTGGAAAGGACACTCACCATGGCACTGTGGAACGGTCCATTAATTCCACCGAGTAACACTAATAAAAAGCCAGGAATGACATAGGCATAGTTGTAGGCATCAATCGCAGCTCCTACCCCAAATGCAGCGGCGATCGCCTGTTGGCGAATCAACCCTGCCACTTTACTAACAAGGGTGGCAACTGCCACAATTCCAGCAATACCCGCTAAAGAACGTCCTGTTTTTTGACTTCCGTTCACAATATATCCCATTACTAATGAATAACAGGGTATTTCCCCAGTCCTTAGTGTAGGGGGTAGGGAGACCCTTGATCTAGATTTTAAAGCAGTGAAATTTCAAGACTCAGCTTCAATCTGACGAACGGTAGTAAGGGCTGAAAAACTTACCCCCGCTGTTCCCTCCCCGGGATGGGTAGAATCGCCAACTAACCATAACCCCCTAATGGGGGTGCGGTTGGCAAATCCAAATGGTCCAAAGGTAGAAATTCGTTGTCCAATACCACCGACAATGCCCTGATGTCGGGCAGTATATCGGGCAAATGTGCAGGGGGTAGCCGCCTCTTGATGGATTAACGTGGCGGGTGTCAGATGGAAGAATTGACTTAATTGGGCGATCGCCTTCTGGGTATAGTCAGCCTTCAACCCTTTATAATTTGTGGTTCGCCACCAAAGTTGAGGGTCAGTAAAAGACGATGCGATTAGGGTAACCCTACCCTCCGGAGCCCGACCATCTCCAGGTTGGCTCACGGATACGAATAGGGAGTTGTTTTCTGCAATTGGTCCTTCATAGGAATATAGGAATTGTAAATGGGGAGGACAGGACTGGGGAATGGCTGCCTGATCCACCCCTAAGTAAATAACAAATGCCCCTGAAGAAGGAGGTAACTGATCAACACGCTGAAGGTAGCCATTCCACAGCCATTGGCTGATTCCCCGGATTGATTCCGGGTTGACCAATCGAACTAGATTCTGTACTGGCACATTGGCGACGACATAATCAGCAGATTCAGTCCAGGTTGTTCCAGTTTTCTCATCCGTTAGTACTACCCCAGATACCCGGCCATTAAACACTTCAATTCGTTTTACTCGATGGCGTAACCATAAATGCCCCTGGTTTTGTTGTAACGCCATCCGTAAGCGATCGCTCAATACTTGCATACTTCCCTTTAAGTGAAACAACCCCAAAGGAGACTGGGAAACCCCTAAAGCAGTGGCAGCATATAATAGGGCAGTAGCATCACTATCAACCTGGGAATAAAGTTTTAATTGCAAATCTAAAAAAGTATGTAGTCGTCGATCCCCACCCAACCCCATCCAATATAACACCTGTCCCACTGTTAATGGGGTAAAGGGTAGGGTCGTCAGGGTGTCTAAATCAATAGCCCGAATTAACTGTCCCATATCCCATGGAGAGCGGGGGGGCAAGACTGGATCACGGGATTGAAATGCCCAACTGGCAGTAAATAGCCGTTGCATCAATTGCCAGAATGGTTCACTGCCCGGAAACTGCTGCTGCCGTTCTAACTGCCATTGCTGGCGATCGCGCCAAACCTGAATTGGAGTGACTTCCCCAGGTAAATAAACGGCACAAGCAGGATCGCAATAGGTGGCTGGCGGTGGTTCAACGTCTAGTTCCGTAAAGATACGATGATGAATACCACCAGGTTCTAAACCAGCTACTTGAGTGGCTCCCACATCAAAGGTAAAGCCTCGCCGTTGAAATGTGGAAGCGCACCC
>CAIUCS010000076.1 GCA_903897715.1 uncultured Synechococcales cyanobacterium | reverse complement strand
TGTACAGTTGCGGCAGTCTAGCGGCGATCCACTGACCGATCGCGAAACACTCGATGCCCTCAGTCGGTGGCGATTTGACCCCAACACTGTTGGTGGAGGACGACAAGGTGTACGTATCCGGGTTACATTTGAAGAAGAAGGATCCAACTACCAACGCCAAAATCAACACCGACGGCAGCAACAAAGTCAACCACGGGTGTCTCCAACTGTAAACCAACCCGTCAACATTAGGGTGCCGGTCACACCCGAACCATCTCCAGAAGTCTAATTATTCCGAGTTATCTTAATACCCACTACCAGTCTTACTTTTCTCCTAGGGAGGGATAGGCGAACGGGTGCATCCCAATTTTACAGACCTCACCCTCATCCCCTTTTGGAGCTACCATTGGCAAAACTGGTTTTCCCGTTGAACCCCACTGGATGGTCAGTCCATCTAAACTGCGGGGTACTCCCACCAGACTGCTCTTAGCGGTTGGTGGTGAGGGAGGAGTCCCCCCCTGAGTAAATTGACAATCGTAGACCTCAACACCAAAGGGGTGGGGGAAGAGGGAACCATTAGTCTGCGCTTTCACAATGAATAGTAAGGGAGTATAGGCATCTATAGCCTTTGTTATAGCTCATGGCACTGAATAGGATATAATAGTATAATGCTACTAACCTATCAGTACTGAATATCAAGGGACTAGCTAGAACTAGACCTAAATCCATACTCCATGTTCCATTGCGGACATACTTGACCATAGTGCAAGCAGTAACGGAAAACGCAGCAAGCACCCTCAAGGAGTTGATGCCAGAAGCACCAGCATCCAGTGTTATGAGAAAAGTATTGTTAAAGATTTGTCGATTCCAGTTCAGGATTGCCCTAATGGTGGAATCAGTGTAGACAGAGATTAAACGCACGTTTGAATCTACTTAAACGGACGGTAGGACAACCGTTTGCTGCTGGTGGAGGCTTAGTGGATGCACAGACTGGGAGACAAAAACTCTCATTTGGGAGACAAAAACTCTCATTGGTGAATTTGAGCAGCCCTTGTCAGAACGCTCTTAGCAGTTGACGGTGGGAGTTGTCACCATGTTCAATTCATCCGTTCATCAAACTCTGGTTAAGAGAATGAACCGTAAACGCAACCCCGATGGTAAAATTAACAGCGTTGTTCAGTCGGGGAACGGCATTGAGTCAATCCTTAGACCTACCCAGGGTAGACGATTTTTTACAAGAACTTGCAGCCATTCAACAGACTGGCTCCAAGCGTGTTGCGTTATTAGGGTCACGCCATGTGCCCCTAACCCACCAACAATTGATTGAAATGTTAAGTTATGCCTTAGTTTTATCGGGTAATCGCCTGATGACTTCCGGTTCAGCAGGTACCAACTCTGCGGCAATTCGGGGGGCAATGCGGGCAGATTCTAACTTATTAACCGTCATTCTCCCCCAAAGTTTGGCACGTCAACCTCGTGAATCTCGAGAGCAACTGGATCAAGTAATTCATTTGGTGGAAAACCCTGCCAATGACCAATTACCTCTTGCAGATGCTAGCGCACTGTGCAATCAGGAAATTATTAACCGTTGCCAACAATTAATTTGTTTTGCCTTCCATGATAGTCAGACATTACTGGACACTTGCCGATATGCGGAAGAACAACGAAAAGTTGTTACTCTGTTCTACTTTGATTAATATCAAGGATTAATATCAAGGCAGATGATCATAACAATTGACCAGACATGAAGACCTACGACTGGATTGTAATTGGTGGCGGGATTGGGGGGGTAGCCCTGAGTTATGAATTAGCTCGACAAGGGCTGCAGGTGCTATTAATCGAACAATCCGTGAATCTGACGGGAGCTAGCCGCTTTAGTTATGGAGGAGTTGCCTACTGGGCTGGTACAACTCCCCTAACCCGTCAATTGGGGGCTGAAAGTTTTACTAAATATGAACAGTTATCAGATGAATTAGAATCAGAAATCCAATTCCGGGTCTTAGACCTGGTGATGACTATTCCGGTGGAAGGGGATGTGACGCAGGCTGCCCATGCCTATGCCCATTGTGCTGCCCCACCGTCTGTAATTAGTCCGGTGATAGCGAAGGAATTAGAACCTCAGCTTAACCCAGATGCCTTAGGTGGTGCGTTGACCTGTCGTCATGGTCATATTGAACCAATGTTGACCGTTGAGGCTTATCGTCGGGCTGCTGAAACATTAGGTGTGGAAGTTATAGTTGCTAAAGTAGAAACAATCAAAATTCAGGATGGATTGGGCGATCGCTATATTCAAGGGGTGAATGTTCATCAGGTTGATTATCCCAGCCGGAATGTAATTATTGCAGCAGGGGGTCTCAGTCGTTGGTTGTTATCCTCTGTGGGGGTGAATCTCCCCATTTACTTTACCCATGCCGAATTAATTGAGACCGCACCCATGGATCCTTGTCTGCGCACCTTGGTTCTGCCAGCCCAAATCCAACGTGTAGGACTGGAAACCCTCAGTAGTCGTCCTGAATTCGAGCATTTTTGGGATCAACCAGGTCATGAACCAATGCCATCAATTTTAGACCCAGGGGGCATTCAATTTTGTAACGGACGACTGTTACTAGGACAGATTAGCAGTACCCTGACTGACCCCCAAGCAAATCTAAACCCATCTACAGGGGAAATGGCAATACGAACCGCAATTGGGGAAATACTGCCAGCATTAAAAGATGTGGCAGGAACTTGGCATCGTTGCCTGGTTGCCTTCAGCCGAGACCAATTACCCTTAGTGGGTAAGGTGCCTGGATACGAAGGATTACATGTTTTTTCTGGTTTTAGTAATCCTCTCACCCTTATTCCTCCAGTTGCACAACGGTTTGCAGCCCATGTTGCCAGAACTACCGATGACTTGATTGTTCAACTGCACCCTGGACGATAGTTAAAACTACCCAGATTAAATCCTATGCTGACTTGGGGTTTAAGTTTGTTCTGGTTTTATGGAACGGCCACAACCTGATTATTTTTAATACAAGTACAGATAACTGGGGCAGCAGGACAGGTTGTAGGAGGGCTGGATGAAATTGACTCATCCGTTTTCGGTTTTCCGCTACACAGGTGTCTAGAAACTCCTCGATTGTTAAATTTATATTAAAGTTAAGGGCACCTTTCGCGGTAAATCCCTCATTGGTAGAACGCCCAAATGTACTATACTGTCGCTTTAAGGAACGAGCATAATTCCCCATGGATTTTAATCCCCTCAACCACCCCGCTCCTGCACCTCGTTGTGTTTCCAAGTAGGCAATCCAATTCACAAAAAAAACAATGTGTCGAGCTTCTTCATCCAAGATTGGGTCGAAAAGGGTGAAGAGGGAGTCGGGAACAAACCCAGCCTGACGGGCAATGCCAAACAGACCAAAGGCGAAATAAGAATCTAAGCATTCATCATACCCAAATTCAATAAATTCAGCCTCTAGTTGACGGGATAAGGGTTGACAAGGACGGGCAACAGCACCCAAATCATACTTGGTAATCAATGTTTTTAAGAGGCGACCATGCCGTGCTTCTTCCTGACCTTGCAAGGCGATCGCTTCCCTTAACAGGGGGTCTTCAATTGTTTTTGCGAAAGCACTTACCATTTTCCCGGCACGGGTTTCAATGGAAACTGCTTCCTCCCAGAATGGAATTGCCCTTAACTTGTCTAGGGTGTCAGAATCAAGCTTTGGCCAGTCCATAGTTTCAGGGTCATAGGAAATATGGCTATTCAAAAAATCTCGACAAAAAAATTCCTTATGGATATCAGTGCCAATTTTTATCATGGTTACTATTATTTGAGGAAGTTTTGAGATTGAACCTTTCTAGAGTACAACTTATACGGCAATTGCATAAAATAAAAGATGAAAGCTTAGTTGAATAGTCCAAAAATTTTATCACGATCAAAAGTCCGCCTCTAACAAAAACCGTTTTTTATCTATGATTTCAGAAATTCGTCGCCGCCCCCCCAATCCAGTGATTGATGTTGCCTATTTGCGGTATCAAGTTACTCATTCCGAAGACAATCCCCGTAATATTTTAGAAAAAATTGTTTGGCATAAGGAAACGGAAGTCCAACAAATGCGAGAGCGGGTCTCACTTTTAGAATTACAGCGTCAACTAAAATTTTCACCTGCAGTGAGAGATTTTGGTAGGGCATTGTGGTCAGCAAAACAGCACCCGGCGGTGATTGCTGAAGTGAAGAAAGCCTCACCCAGTAAAGGAGTCATTCGATGTGACTTTGACCCGGTAACTATTGCCCAGAGCTACCAAGGGGGGGGTGCAACCTGCTTATCTATTTTAACTGACAGTGCATTTTTTCAGGGAAGCTTTGACTACTTAAAAAATGTCCGATCCGCGGTGGAACTCCCCTTATTATGTAAAGACTTTATTATTTACCCCTATCAGATGTACCTTGCCCGTTCCTGCGGAGCCGATGCCATCTTGCTGATTGCAGCCATCCTATCAGATCAAGATTTACACTATTTTATTAAAATTGCCCGTAGTTTAGGGATGACTGCCCTAGTAGAAGTGCATACTCTTCATGAACTGGATCGAGTACTAACTTTAGAGGGAGTAGAATGGGTTGGTATCAACAATCGAGACTTACAAACCTTTCATGTGGATCTCCACACGACGATTCACTTATTGTCAGAGCGACGGTCTCAGCTACAACAACGGCGCATCGGAATAGTTAGTGAATCCGGTATATTGAACTCATCGGATTTACAACAGGTGGGTCATGCTGGAGTACAAGCCGTATTAGTTGGCGAGTCACTCATGCGGCAACCTGATCCGGGACAAGGCATCAGACACTTGGTGACAACTCCCACCGTCAACCACTAAGAGCGGTCTGAGGGGGGCTTCTCAAAAAAGGCTATGTTTCGCAAAAGTTGGCAAAACAACTCTGGCAGCAGACTGGAGTACTACTCATCACCAAACTGCGACGCACTATGAAGAATCCCTTGCTGAAGCTGAATGACCGTTTGCTGTT
>CAIUCS010000075.1 GCA_903897715.1 uncultured Synechococcales cyanobacterium | reverse complement strand
CCATTCTTTCAGAACAGTAGTAGTTCGTTTCATCAATAGAGGCACGATATAAATTATCACAGTGACCGGATGATTTACCCAATCTATCGAATTAGTGTGCCTGAGCCAGTTCTATTTCCAAAAGCTCCACCAAACTAAAATTCCCCTCAGCTTTTGCCGCTTTCAATCGCCTTTCGTTACTGATGGTAATATTTTTAGCATGGATTTGGGCGGCTTCAGTCATTAAATTAGATTGCACCAAAGTAGGGATGACTAAAGATTCCAATGGCAAGGCTGGGGATTGTTCAATCCAATGATGACCAGTCATTGTATCGGCAATATTTCCACCGTGATTCGTTGCAGGGAAGGTTGGAGGAACAGGAATATGGCGCGGGTAAGGGTTTGCACCAAGGACACCTCGTACACAAACCTGATGAGTATTTTCCAGTGAATGAAAATCGTCTTGTATTAAATTAATATCCATTTTGAATCATTACACCCGAAAATTATCAAAAAAATAGTGGGATTAAAACTCTACCCTTTAGGGCATGAGAAAATTTATGAGGAGTGAGCTAAGGAGGCATCGACCCTTGGGTTAGGCTCCAAACCAACACAGAAGGCTAAAGCCTCTACCCTAGTTTTCACCCTCCAGCTAAAGCACGGAGGCTCTCAACTTCACATTAGGTAGTATGTCAATCGAAACCCATATAAGCCCACTTTATCCATGATTTAGGTGGAATGTCTATAACCAAGGATACACAAAAGAAAACTTTTCAAAAATATTCTGTATCTTATTATACTATTTTTTACAAGTCAGGGATTTTAGACTTAAAAAATTATTTATAGTTCCATTACCCCAAAGGGAGAAGCTGTGACTTGGTGTAACCGTCCCTATCCATCAATCATGATTACCTTTGCCCAAGCATGGAGTGAACCGGATGCACCCCAATTTTGCAGACCTTACCCTAAATTCCTCTCCGATAACGGGAGAAGGGATTAGGGGATGAGGTCTGCAAAAGTGGGATACTCTCATGGGAACCAATACCATGCTTCAGGCTGATTGCGAATTTGGTACAGGTCAGGTTGTTTCCCAACATTCCTCTTTTGGGGAGTGGGTACTTCCCACCGTTTCGTTAAATGGGACTTTAACTCTACTGCTTAATCTCTACCCCGTTTCTGCCACTTTTTCGGGTAAAAAACTTCCTTGATGCCAAGGAGTCTTTACTCATCTTCTTCATCTTCTTCATACTCATCTTCTCCTTCATCTTCTTCATACTCAACTTCTTCATCTTCTTCATACTCATCAACTTCATCTTCTTCATACTCATCAACTTCATCTTCTTCTTCATCTTCGCTTTCAATTTCTTCTTCTACTTCTTCTCCATCAGATTGACTGTCAACTGATCCCGTACTGAAATCATAGGTATCATCGATTGCATATTCAGCACAAAGGCTATCTAATTCATCCAGAAAATCTTCAGCAGTCTCAATGGTTAAATCAAAGTTTCGTATGTCAACAGTGGTTCCATCTTCATCTTCAGTAAATTCATAATCGAAATAATAACCTTCTTCACTCTCAGTGTAGTTTTGACAAAGCTGATCAAGGGCTTCCACAAACTCGTCAGGATTATGGGTATACACTGAAAAATCATAGAGCAGCAACGAGTTTTCATCAGCGAAGAAAGAGTCTGACTCTCCCCATACTTCTTTACTAAAATCTAAATCAGTTAGTGATTTAATAATCCATGAGTCATGTCCATTAAAGTCCTGATGAATGACGTAACCGTAGGGAACATAACAATAGCCTTGATCTCCCCACTCCGGTCCCCAAGAGTTACGAACAATAAACATCCGATCCTTGTCAGAGTAACCAACGCAAAGCATCGCATGCCAACCATGGGTCTCTCGGACATTATCAGAAGCCTTGGGCATAGGAACACGCCCCCGGTTGCGGGTTGCGTCATCAAATGAACCAAATGTATTCAAAGCAAAGGCAATGGGATGTCCCTCCGCTAGGGTATGTCGCCACAAATCTAGGTTGGTTTCGATAAATTCGGCGTCAGAGATCTTAAAGTTAGCTGCTTGTTCATAGGCGGTTTGGTCAGGTTCTTCCCCAATGCGGTTTTCATCATTAGGCCATAAATCTTCGGCACAAGAACCATGGTCACTTAACGCTTTGATGGCTGATGCCATTCGAGTACCAGAATCTTCGTTTTGACTATTATCTTCGACCCTGGCATTGTAATAGACAAATAATCGACTTACATCAACAGAATCACCCAAGCTACGCTTTGCTAGGTATTCATATGCCCCTACAAATGCATTTGCTACGCAACTATTCCCCACCTGACTTTCAACGGCTGTCATAAATTGACGTAAATCGACTTTAGGGGGAAGGGTTTCAGATGTGAAACGGTTGCCTGTATGGGACTTAGCATTATTGGGCTTACTACCCGGTTGATAGCCACCGATACGATATTTACGATTACTGTCTGACATGTTAAAAAATCAAAAAAAGTTCGCTTATATCTTAACAGTCTCAGTCGCTCTTATTGCTGTGTGATATAAAGGTTCATAGTATGGTACTCCCCAATATCAAGACAGCAAAAGAGTACATTTAAGCAGTAATCTCGCTGAGTAGACCATTAGTCCTTGATGTTACATTCATTACATCACCCCCTTGTAGGGTATTAGCGGTTTGACTCGACAGAAGACAGGAAACTGGCATAGCTCCAAGTAGTCGGATTACTCAACTGTTAGATAGTGGAACAGGCTTCTAGACTGTTGACAGCTAGGACAACAGAAGACAGGAAACTGGCATAGCTCCAAGTAGTCGGATTACTCAACTGTTAGATAGTGGAACAGGCTTCTAGACTGTTGACAGCTAGGACAACAGAAGACAAGAAACTGGCATAGCTCCAAGTAGTCGGATTACTCAACTGTTAAATTGTGGAACAGGCTTCCAGCCTGTTCATGTCGTTTTCGCAGCATGGCTTGCAATATCCTCCGTAGAATTCAGTAGACTGGTTGTAGCGAGACTCTCTTATTAGCCTGTCCGAAATATAGGGATTGCCAACCATAAAAAATCCCCCATTTTGCCGATCACATCAATGGGGGACTTAATCAGATAAGCTATTCAACAATAACCTTACCTGCCATCCCTGCTCCGCGATGGGGTTCACAATAAAAACTATAAGTACCAGGCTCATCAAAGGTAACTTCAAAAGCCTCCCCAGGGGTGAACAATAGTTTTTTGTGAGATAGGGTTTTTGCATTTTCAGGAGAATGGGCTACATCAAACACCACATTATGGGGAGGTAATTTGTTATTGACCCACTGTACAGTATCACCCGTTTTAATTGAGACAGTGGCAGGCTGGAAAACCAACATTCCGTTGTCTGCTCCCATTTTAATACTGGTGGTAGCAGCGGAGGCTGGAGAAGAGACTAGGAAAAAACTGCTGATCATCAAAGCAAACCCACATACCATTAGACCTAATTTCCGGAAATCCAAGGACTTAATGACCATAGTACCGCCTTCATTTATTCTCAAAATTTAATGTTTTACCTATTGTAAAACAAAATTTCCACAATAAATGACCTGAACCAGACAATTTATGAGTTTGGTGAATCATTGGCAATTACAAAATTTACCAGTTTACCTGGAACCACAATGACCTTTTTAATGGACTGAGTGCCAATGTATCGCCTGGCTATTTCGGAATGACGGGCATACTCTTCCAGCTCTGTTTTTGTAGATTGGGAAGGAACTTGAATCGTCCCCCGAGTCTTTCCTAAAATTTGAATGACCAGTGTTAACTCCTCCACCACTAGGGCTGAGGGATCAACCACAGGCCAAGGCTGACGATGAATGGAGTCTGACTGTTGGAGGAATTGCCATAATTCTTCGGTAATATGGGGTGCAAAGGGTGCCATAAGAATTAATAATGTTTTGAGTCCTTCAAGGTAAATGGCAGAGTCTTTGCATGGACTCTCCCCTAAAGCATTACTGAGTTTCATCAATTCCGATACCGCAGTATTGAATTGATAATCCCCCCCAAGATCAGTAGTGATTTCTTGAATGGCAATATGGATGGCTCGTCGCAAATCTTTTTCTGGCTTGGATAGGGGGGCGTTGTTGAGAGAAAACCGTTCCCCCTTGCCATCTCCCCATTCCATAACCATCCGCCATACCCGATTCAGGAAACGGAATTGCCCCTCCACATCAGCAGCATCCCACTCTAAATCTTTTTCAGGGGGAGCTTTAAATAGGATGAACATACGAGCCGTATCCGCACCGTATTGATTGATTACATCCTGAGGAGCCACCCCATTGTATTTGGATTTAGACATGGTTTTATAGGACACTTCCAATGGTTCACCGGTTTCAGGATCTTTGGGATCCTTAGGGTCCACAAGGGCAGAGGGAATGTATTGGGCATTACCAGACTTGGCTGGATTGGTATAGGTTAACCCTTGTACCATTCCTTGGGTGAGGAGGCGTTGAAAAGGTTCATCAATGGCTAATAAGCCGCGATCGCGCAAGAACTTAGTAAAAAACCGTGAATAGAGCAGATGTAAGATAGCATGTTCAATTCCACCCACATATTGGTCAACTGCCATCCAGCCATTAGCCTTAACTGGATCAAACCCTTGTTCATGATTACGGGCATCTGTAAAACGAAGGAAATACCAGGAAGAGTCAATAAAGGTATCCATGGTGTCAGTTTCCCGCTTGGCTGGAGCACCACACAGGGGACAGGAAACGTTGACCCATGACTCTAATTTAGCCAATGGAGAGGCTCCCCGACCAGACAATTCCACATTCTCTGGCAATCGGACTGGCAATTCTGCCTCGGGTACGGGAACAATGCCACAATCGGCGCAATGGATTACCGGAATTGGGACGCCCCAATACCGTTGACGAGAAATCAACCAATCCCTTAATCGATACTGAATTCTAGCTTTCCCCCATCCCTGTTGTTCCGCGTAGTCAATCACAGCACCCTTACCTTCAGCGGATGACATACCATCAAAATGACCGGAATGAACCATGACCCCAGGGTCAGTATAGGCAGTGACACAAGTGTTGTTGGGTTCAGATCCAGGGGGAACAATGACGACACGGATTGGTAAATTATGGGACTGAGCAAACTTAAAGTCCCGACTATCATGGGCGGGTACACCCATCACCGCACCCGTCCCATATTCATACAGTACATAATCAGCAATCCAGATGGGTACTGGTTCCCCGGTAAATGGATTGGTAACCCATCCCCCGGTGGGAATTCCCTGCTTAGGCTGATCATCACTGGTACGGTCTATTTCGCTTTGCTGACTCACCGCCGTGATGAACGCCTGAACGTGGGCTTGGCGATCGGGGGTGGTCACGGATAGGGTTAAAGGATGTTCTGGTGCCAGTACCACATAAGTAACACCAAAAACAGTATCTGGTCGGGTGGTGAATACGGCAATAGACTCCTCCAACCCCACGATGGGAAACTCTAAATAGGCTCCCATAGACTTGCCAATCCAGTTAGCCTGCATTAATTTAACTCGTTCAGGCCAGCCACTGAGTTGATTCAAGTCAGTTAATAGCTGTTCAGCATAGTCCGTAATTTTGAGAAACCACTGCCGCAATAACCGTCGTTCCACCCTAGCTCCCGATCGCCAAGCCCTTCCTTCGCTATCGACCTGTTCGTTAGCTAGAACAGTTTGATCCACCGGATCCCAGTTCACTGCCGCTTCCCTCTGATAGGCTAATCCGACTTTGAGGAATTCTAAAAAAATCCACTGGGTCCAACGATAATAGTCTGGATCGCAGGTGGCCACCTCCCTTTCCCAATCATAGGATAGACCTAACCGTTGTAATTCAGACTTCATCTGGGCAATGTTCTGGTAAGTCCACTGGGCTGGATGGGTACCCTGCTTAATGGCAGCATTTTCGGCGGGAAGCCCAAAGGCATCCCAGCCCATAGGATGTAGCACCTGAAACCCTTTCATACGATGAAACCGGGCAATAACATCGGTAATTGAATAATTCCGCACATGTCCCATGTGTAAATTGCCCGATGGGTAGGGGAACATGGACAAAGCGTAGAACTTTGGTCGATTTAATTCTTCTGGGGTGGCATCTGAATGGTGATCAGCCCAGATTTTTTGCCACTTTTCCTCAATGATTTGGGGATGGTAACGGGAATCCACTCCGTAAACTCCTGCTATTATTGTTTTTAAGTATTGTTTTTAAGCATTGTACAATCTAAGCAAACTCTTAACCTGAGTACTTTTTTTTGAAAGGTTGATGACGGTAATTCGAGTCAGAAAAATACGTTATTCTTTAGCTATTATGTTATTTTCATCATCAATTTTCTATCCAGGAAATCTGAGCTGATCCTATGCAAACTCTATTAAATCCCCCTACCGGTGTTTCTACCCTCCTTTCAGGCACTGACCCTACCATTCAACGACGAAAAACACGACCGGTTCCGGTTGGTGATATCACCATTGGGGGTAGCTATCCGGTAGCAGTGCAATCCATGATCAATGAAGATACGTTGGATATCGAAGGTTCGGTAAATGCTATCCAACGGCTACATGAAATAGGGTGTGAAATTGTCAGGGTAACTGTGCCCAGCATGGCTCATGCAAAGGCAATGCAAGTCATCCGTGACCATTTGGTTAAACAGTATCAACCCGTGCCACTGGTTGCCGATGTTCATCACAATGGCTTAAAAATCGCCCTAGAAGTGGCCAATTATGTGGATAATGTCCGAATTAATCCAGGGTTATATGTATTTGAAAAACCAAGGAGCGATCGCACTGAATACACCCAAGCTGAGTTTGATGAAATTGGGCAAAAAATTCGAGATACTTTAGAGCCGTTGGTTATTTCCCTCCGAGACCAAAATAAATCAATGAGAATCGGAGTTAACCATGGATCTTTGGCAGAACGCATGTTATTCACCTATGGGGACACCCCTGAAGGGATGGTTGAATCAGCCTTAGAGTTCATTCGGATTTGTGAATCTTTCAGTTTCTATAATTTAGAAATCTCCTTAAAAGCATCCCGGGTGCCAGTGATGCTGGCAGCTAATCGTTTGATGGTTAAGCGCATGGATGCCCTAGGAATAAGCTATCCGTTACACCTTGGGGTCACTGAAGCAGGAGACGGAGAATATGGTCGGATTAAGTCTACCGCCGGGATTGGAACTTTATTAGCTGAAGGGATTGGGGATACCATACGGGTATCATTAACGGAAGCACCAGAGAAAGAAATTCCCGTTTGTTATAGTATCCTGCAAGCACTGGGTCTGCGACGAACCATGGTGGAATATGTGGCATGTCCCTCCTGTGGTCGTACATTATTTAACTTGGAAGAGGTGTTACATCGGGTGCGAGCAGCAACGAGTCATTTGACCGGCTTAAATATTGCTGTGATGGGCTGCATCGTCAATGGACCTGGAGAAATGGCGGATGCTGACTATGGGTATGTGGGTAAACAGGCTGGATTCATTTCGTTATATCGGGGTCGGGAGGAAATCAGGAAGGTTCCGGAAGACGAAGGAGTGGCTGCCCTGATTGATCTCATTCAGTCTGATGGTCGATGGATCGATCCATGAACATTCGATTCCTTCCCAATGATGTGGAGGTTGATGCTCAGCCCGGTGAATTATTGCTCCATGTAGCTCAACGGGCTGGTATTTCCATTCCAACGGGTTGCCTCATGGGTTCCTGTCATGCCTGCGAGGTTGATTTAGAAGATGGGGTCAGTCTATGTAGTTGTATTACTGCTGTCCCTGACAGTAGCCATCATCTCACCATTTATTTGTTCAACGATCCCACCTGGTAAAATAGGTTATCAGTCCAATGACAGGGATAATTGCTAAAATAGAGTATTCCTGATGACCATGTTAAATCCTGATGTAGATAGGGAAATCCGGCGTTTACTAGACCTGATGCCAGCTTCAGGGCGAATGAATTGTAAATTGGTTCCCCAGCCTAAGCAATCCTCTGCCATCGTTGTTCCTTTACCCTTGCCCTGGACTGTTGTCCGTCCCATCTTTATCAACCTGAGTTTATGGTTGGAGTTACCGTTACCGGAACGAGACATGACGTTACTCAGAGCAGTAGCATGGTTGGGGGAAGTGCGTTGGTGGAAAGGAGGAGCCTATCCCGCTTTGACTGTGGTGGGTTTTATGGCTTCAGGGGTCGAATTGGTGCAAGGAGATGCCATGGGAATCGTGTCTGCCCTAGGTTTAACTACGGTTACCGCTTGGCAAATCTGGCGAGGGAACCGTAGTCCTAAACTGGAGTTAGCTGCTGACGAACAAGCCTTGGCAGTGGCTCAACGAAGGGGGTATTCCCAAACTGATGCTGTTCGACATCTGTTGGGAGCTATTGAACACTTGGCGGCAATTGAAGGGCGCTCCGGGCTGGAATTTAATGAATTAATCCGCTGCCAAAATCTACGGGCGATGGCTCGTTTGTCCTCGGTTTCAGTTCCAGACAGCCTGATTCGTTAACCAGGGTGATATATCCCAGCTTTTAAACCATTCCACTGCTGATGCTTCCTAGGCGATCCATCCATGGGTAATTCTCTGGGTAGGAACTGTTTTACCCAGCAGAGCACTTAACTAGCGGATTAACACCTTGGAACCAATACCATTAAAGAAACTTTCCAAAAAATTAACAAAACTTAACTTAAAATTAATCATTTAAGATAGTATTCTTATAGTTTACAAGGGGATCGGCTGGTGGTGGCTAAAATTAGCAATTCACTATTTATGAGTAAGGCTTGAAAAATAATTAATATTTCGTTATATTTTATCTAATTATTAGGATGGAACTTTAAGTTATTAATTCTTTATCCTCTTGATTATCTCAATCCAAGGTGTTTGATGACTGACAGGCAACTTTCAATCGTACCTCTTTATAAATGAGTCTGTTTTAAGGTTAATTTTAATTAAGAAAACATTTATTTATACTTTTTGTCCCAAAAGTCATCCTTGATACATGGAAAACTGTTGGAATTATTCACAAGATCGGACGTTCTATTACTTTATTCTGATCTAAAAAACACAAATTGCAATGATTAGGTTTATTTTTATAAGATTTTGATTTTTCTTTATTTTTCATTAGGTGGTTAATGATGCAAACGGTGATTAGTTCTCGATTGATAGATTTCTTGCGGGATGAATTATCCCTGTCAACTTCATCCATTGACATTGCTCTTCGTCGTTGTGACGAAGAGCAATGTCAATTACCCATTATCCTGTGGCGTTATGGCTTGGTTACCCTTGACCAGCTGGCTCAAATTTTTGATTGGCAGGAAAGAGCGTAGTCCCCTGTTCTAGGTACTACGATAAACTCGTTTCCAGAATTGATTCAGTTGATGGATCAATTAAGGTAATGGGAGATGGCATCCAATCATTAAAGGCTTGAGTCAATTTAATCTAGAAGCAATTACCGAACTCATTTAGAGTACTTAGAATACAATGACAAGATTTAAGCTTGTGTTAAGATATAAGAAATCGGCAGGCAACAAATGATAGTGAGTACACCATGTTTGAACGCTTCACAGAAAAAGCCATCAAAGTGATTATGTTAGCCCAGGAGGAAGCTCGTCGCCTGGGTCACAACTTTGTGGGTACTGAGCAGATCCTCCTGGGCCTGATTGGGGAAGGCACGGGTGTTGCTGCCAAAGTGTTGAAATCGATGGGGGTTAATCTTAAAGATGCCCGCATTGAGGTTGAAAAGATAATCGGACGGGGTTCTGGCTTCGTTGCGGTGGAAATTCCGTTTACTCCTAGAGCCAAACGGGTGTTGGAATTGTCTTTAGAAGAAGCACGGCAGTTGGGTCACAATTACATTGGTACAGAACACCTGCTTTTAGGGTTAATCCGGGAAGGAGAAGGGGTAGCTGCTAGGGTACTAGAAAACCTAGGGGTTGACCTTTCCAAGGTGCGTACCCAGGTGATTCGTATGCTTGGTGAAACTGCTGAAGTTTCGGCGGGTGGCGGTCAGGGGCGCACAAAAACTCCTACTTTGGATGAATTTGGTTCTAATTTAACTGAAATGGCTCGGGATGGCAAACTGGATCCAGTGGTGGGTCGCCAGAAAGAAATCGAACGGGTGATTCAGATTTTGGGACGACGGACTAAAAATAATCCGGTTCTTATTGGTGAACCTGGTGTGGGCAAAACTGCCATAGCTGAAGGGCTTGCCCAGCGTATTGCAAGTAACGAAATTCCTGATATTCTAGAAGACAAGCGGGTAGTCACCTTAGATATCGGTTTATTAGTCGCTGGGACTAAATATCGGGGTGAGTTTGAAGAACGCCTGAAAAAGATTATGGATGAAATTCGTTCAGCGGGCAATGTCATCCTTGTAATTGATGAAGTTCACACCCTAATTGGAGCAGGGGCAGCGGAGGGGGCTATTGATGCAGCAAATATCCTTAAGCCAGCATTGGCTAGGGGTGAACTGCAATGTATCGGAGCCACCACCTTAGATGAGTATCGCAAACATATTGAACGGGATGCTGCTTTGGAGCGACGGTTTCAACCGGTGATGGTGGGTGAACCTTCGGTGGATGAAACCATTCAAATTTTGCATGGTTTAAGGGAACGGTATGAACAGCACCATAAGCTTAAAATTTCTGATGAAGCCGTCGAAGCAGCAGCTAAATTGTCTGATCGATATATTTCGGATCGATACCTACCTGATAAAGCCATTGACCTGATCGATGAAGCTGGTTCCCGGGTACGGCTGATTAACTCCCAACTTCCCCCGGCGGCTAAGGAAAAGGATAAGGAGTTACGCCAAGTCTTAAAAGATAAGGATGATGCTGTCCGTCAACAAAACTTTGATCGGGCTGGAGAATTACGTGATCGGGAGATGGAACTAAAGGCAGAGATTAAAGCGATCGCCCAAAACAAACGTTCTGAATCAGTGACTGGTGATGATTCACCGGTAGTCACTGAAGAAGACATTGCCCATATTGTTGCGTCATGGACTGGAGTACCGGTTAACAAGTTAACTGAAACTGAATCAGAAAAACTGCTGCACATGGAAGATACATTGCACCAGCGACTTATCGGTCAGGATGAGGCTGTTAAGGCAGTTTCCCGTGCCATTCGCAGGGCACGGGTAGGGCTAAAAAACCCCAACCGTCCCATTGCCAGCTTTATTTTCTCTGGACCTACGGGAGTAGGTAAAACCGAACTTACCAAAGCCCTAGCCTCCTATTTCTTCGGGTCTGAGGAGGCAATGATTCGTCTGGATATGTCAGAGTACATGGAACGGCATACCGTTTCCAAGCTCATTGGTTCTCCACCAGGCTATGTGGGATACAACGAAGGTGGACAGCTAACCGAAGCGGTGCGTCGTCGACCCTATACGGTGGTTCTATTTGATGAAATTGAAAAAGCCCATCCCGATGTATTTAACCTACTACTCCAAATTTTGGAAGATGGACGGCTAACGGATGCAAAGGGGCGCACGGTTGATTTCAAAAATACTTTGCTAATCATGACCTCTAACATTGGTTCAAAAGTGATTGAAAAGGGTGGCGGGGGACTTGGCTTTGATTTTGCAGAAGATCAGGTAGACTCCCAGTACAATCGTATCCGGTCATTGGTCAATGAAGAACTGAAACAATATTTCCGACCAGAATTTCTCAATCGTTTGGATGAAATTATTGTATTCCGTCAACTGACGAAGGACGAGGTGAAATCCATCAGTGATATTCTCCTGAAAGAGGTCTTTAGTCGATTGGCAGAACAAGGAATTACCCTTGAAGTGACTGAGCGGTTCAAGGATCGACTGGTGGAGGAGGGTTACAACCCTAGTTATGGAGCCCGTCCTTTACGTCGGGCAATTATGCGCCTCTTAGAAGATTCCTTGGCTGAAGAAATCCTCTCTGGTCGAGTTAAAGAAGGGGATACAGCCTATGTGGATGTTGACGGGGACGGTCAGGTCAAGGTCATCCAAGATCAACGTAGGGAGCTCATTCCCCAGCCAGTAGGTTAATTTGGATACTATTGTGTTTATCCATTGATCATCCGTATTAATGAATCAAAACGGGAAGAAAAGGTTTTCTTCCCGTTTTTTTGTGGATGGTTAAGAAAATACTATTTTTCCAAGGTTTTTTTCCGTTTAACGATTTTCAGAGTTAAAATAACTGGGTTGTAATGTGCCTGTTTAACTTTGATTGAACGATATACCCTCCCCGAAATGGGTGAGTTATGGACTGATACTTATAAATATAAAACTTGGCTTCAGGTTGAAATTGCTGTCTGTGAAGCTCAGGCTGAACTGGGCATCATTC
Source organism: uncultured Synechococcales cyanobacterium (assembly GCA_903897715.1). Lineage (GTDB taxonomy): Bacteria > Cyanobacteriota > Cyanobacteriia > CAIUCS01 > CAIUCS01 > CAIUCS01. The sequence continues at coordinate 19,654 of CAIUCS010000075.1, read as the reverse complement.
CCTTACCAGCCTTGGCAGAAATTAAAGCAAAAGCGAATTTTAATCCTCAACGGATTTTAGAAATTGAGGCGACTGTTCGCCATGACGTAATTGCCTTTCTCACCAATGTCAATGAGTATGTGGGGGACGCGGGGCGGTTTATTCATCTGGGAATGACCAGTTCTGATGTGTTGGATACTGCTTTATCATTACAGTTGGTTGCCAGTGTTGATCTCTTTTCCTGTCAACTGGAGTCCTTCATTCAAGCGATTCGTTATCAGGCACAGCAGCATCGGTATACGGTCATGATTGGTCGTTCCCATGGTATTCATGCAGAGCCAATTACGTTTGGATTTAAGTTGGCGGGTTGGCTGGCTGAAATGTTGCGTCATCGCCATCGCCTTGTGCAGTTACGTCGGGAGGTGGCAGTTGGTCAAATTTCTGGAGCAGTTGGTACTTATGCCAACATTGATCCACGGGTTGAGACCTTAACTTGCCAGAAATTAGGCTTAGAACCTGATACTGCGTCCACCCAGGTAATTTCCCGCGATCGCCATGCTTTCTTCTTCCAAACCCTATCCCTGTTGACTGCTTCGCTGGAACGGATTGCCGTGGAAATCCGCAATTTACAGCGTACAGATGTACTGGAAGTGGAAGAATTTTTTGCTCAAGGGCAGAAGGGCTCCTCTGCGATGCCCCATAAACGCAATCCAATTCGGTCTGAGCGGCTAACGGGGATAGCGAGGATCGTTCGTGGCTATGGGGTTGCAGCCTTAGAAAATGTTGCTCTTTGGCATGAACGAGATATCAGCCACAGTTCAGTGGAACGGGTTATTTTTCCTGATGCCTGTACTCTGACTCACTTCATGCTGGTAGAAGCAACCGACTTGGTCAAACATCTGCAAATATATCCTGAAAATATGCAACGGAACCTCAACTGTTATGGCGGGGTGGTGTTTAGTCAGCAGGTGTTACTAGCATTAGTCAGAACAGGGATGGGTCGGGAAGCAGCCTATGAAATTGTGCAACATTGTGCCCACTCAGCTTGGAATCGTCCTGATGGTAATTTTCGTGCCTTGGTGTCTCAGCACCCATTGATTATCCAGCAATTATCTGCTGAAGAGATTGAAGCTTGCTTTGACCCTCACTACAGTTTGCGTCATTTAGAAGATATCTACCAACGGTTAGGGATTTAAGTCTATGGAATTTGTTCTCTCGCCACTGAAGGTTTCATGAATATGACTCAAATTCGCATTGGAAACGGATATGATATTCATCGTCTGGTACCCCAGCGAGCATTGGTCTTGGGTGGAATTGACATTCCCCATGAACTGGGGTTACTGGGACATAGTGATGCAGATGTGCTAACCCATGCCATTATGGATGCTTTATTAGGGGCGCTGAGTTTGGGGGATATTGGTCACTATTTCCCTCCTACTGACCCCCAGTGGTTCGGTGCAGACAGCCTGATTTTATTGAAACAAGTTCATCAACTTATTCAAGACCGAAGTTGGCAGATTGGCAACATTGATTCGGTGATTGTTGCCGAGAGACCTAAGTTAAAACCTTATATTCAACCAATGCGCGACCGAATCGCATCCGTACTGAATTTAAGCCCCAATCAGGTTGGGATTAAGGCAACCACCAATGAAAAACTGGATGCAGTGGGTCAGGAAGCTGGCATCGCCGCCTATGCAGTGGTTTTATTAATAAACTTGGATAAAGTTTAGGGCGTTTGAGCTGAACAATACCGAGCCATAGAGCTTAACTTTAGATAGATTTCAACAGTTTCACCCCGTAGAGTTTTTCAACTTACCACCACCCCAGGCTTCTATTCCCAACCCGAACAAGACCGTGAGATGTTACTATAATTGAAATAATTTCCTATTCTCAACGTTACTATTCATCTGTTCATTCTTCACCTCAAAAGCCAATCCCATGGAACTCTTTACCATCGTTTTAGCCAGTCTGCTGAGTATTTTTTCATCTGTTGGTGTGATTACTGATGGGATAATCCAGCGCACATTGCAAGAACGCCTCAATAAGGTAGAACAGTTGGCGGTACGACTGGACAACCCCCCTAGTCATCAACTATTACTAGAAGGACGGGTCGATCGATTAAGGATAGCTGGGCGGGGGGTTTACCCCATTCCTAATCTGCGGGTTGCCCTATTAGAAGTTGAGACAGACCCTATAGATATTGATTTGAATACCTTAAACCTGGGGATCCCCAAGTTTGACCAACCGTTGCAAACTGGAATAAGACTCATTCTCGAACAAAAAGACTTATCACAATTTTTAGAATCTCCGGTGGTGCTTGCCTTAATCCGTGAGGTTGCTAGGGATGCCCTGGGAGGGTTGAGTAATCAGTTAGACCAGTATAACATCACCAAACCAGACGTTATTTTTTTGCAAGGGGATCGCATTCGTTTTAACTTAAATTTACAGTCTAAACGTTCTCCCAGCGAGACTTTCATTTTATCGGCAGAGACAGGTCTATCTGTGGTCAACGGGCATCAAATTAACTTAGTTGAGCCTCAATTTGAATTGAATGGACAAAGAATCCCTGCATTTATTGTGAATGGGTTCTTGGCGGGAGCATCCGATGAATTAAATTTGAAAAGGTTGGAATCTTCTGGGGTTTTGGCAAGAGTGCTAAAATTAGAAATTACCCCAAGTCAGTTAGAATTAGCTCTTTTTCTGAGGGTTGATCCCCAATCTCCCTTGCTGACCAGAAGAATGGGTCTAAAACCCCGTCCTTCTGGGACGGCTTTTTTTGCTCCTTAATGTACTGCTTCGGAACTTCAATCTGCGCACCTCCAACAGAGCAACAAAGAGGTTTAACCTGTTCAAATTGATGGGGAAAACCAAAGTATCGGAATTGACTTAGGGATAAATACGTTTGCGGTCGTGAGTAATGGTAAAAAGGCTGAAAGTCCTGATTACTCCAACCATGACCGAAGAGTTGGCAAACTTCGGAAGAAATTAACACGTCAACAAAAAGGATCAAATCGCAGAAACAGAACCCGAACTCAGTTCGCCAAACTGTATAACCAGATCTGGGATACCCGCAAAGACTTTCTACACAAGTTGTCTATTAAAAGGGAGAAAGGGAAACGGATTCAAAGTCCCTCTCCCAGAACGGGAGAAGGACTTAGGTGAGGGCTGTGGAATTGGGATGCACCCAAGGGGAATTAACCTAGCGAAATAGACGATTGAGCACGGTGTTAGCCCCTGCATCTCCCCAACTACACCCTTGCTCCAGGTAAAGTTGAGCGGTCAGCCCTACTCGATAGGTGCCCAGTCCCGCCAGAATAGCTTGCATACCAAAAGAACCCCCATAGGTTCCCAAATTCAGAGGGCTTTCAAAAACACTGGCAAGGGTTCCCAACGTTTTACCCAGCCCCCAGATGACCTGACTGCTAAGTTCCCCCAGCACAAGAGCACCCATGCTCAATAAAATTTGTTTTAATAGCCTGCCAGCCTGGTAGTTTGTCATTGGCAAATGATAGAGTTTGGCTAAAGCACGGATCAGGGCAAGATCGCACAATAGTCCACCCAGTAAATCCAGTCCAATGATAGGATTAAGACCCACAATCATTGATTTTGTCCAAACAAATCGCCAGATTAAATCACTCGCCTCCTGTCGATGGAGGGCAACACTTTGTCGGGCTAAATCCTGTTGAATGTCACGGGTTTGGGTAAGAGTATTTAGAGTGATGAGCCATTCCCCATGGCGGTTTAACACGGTCAAGATGGTCTGACGCAAGTTGTCAATTTGGGGTGGGGGTGTTTCCCATTCATTGGTTATTCGTCCATCACACCACTCCACCCTCACCTGGATTGGTTTTGGGTCGGCAGCTACTCCAACAATATTGGCTTCAGTAAACTGGAAGGAGGGGATAAACGAGGAAGTGGGTTTCCGCCCATCAGGAGTAGAGGAGGGGTCAGGGATGGATTCATGCAATAATTTCTGCAACCTCTTCACAATAACCTGGTAATCAGCCGATGGATACAGATCAACTTTATTGAATACCAAAAGCACGGGTTTACTCATTCGATATAAATCCGCCATAGCTTGGTATTCCGTACGGGTTAAATCCCCAGCAGTGATCAATAAAACTAAATCTGCTTGGGCAGCAAACTCCATAGATAATTGCCCCCGACCCCCATCTTCAATTTCATCTAGTCCTGGGGTATCCACCAGTTCAACAGAGAACCCACTGTCCGGCTGCGGTAAGAACCAACTGATCGTAGAAATATCCCGGGTAACCCCATGGAAAGGACCGGTTTCCATGACGTTACGCTCTAAAAGAGCATTTAAGACGGATGACTTTCCCCGACTAACCAGTCCAAAAACGATAATCTGAAACCGGCGTTGGTCCAATTTATTCAGTAGGTTGACTGCCCGTTCCAGTTGGGATTGAACCGGGTTGAATCCATTCCGAACAGAAGATATGGTGGAAGAATCAGATTTTTTGTACCAATGAATGAATTCACGAAGACATGACTTCGCCAGTCCAATGGGGGAAGCAGAACCAAGCGGATTATCAATTGGATAGGGGGTTTGGCGTTTAGACACGGTATTTCAGTGAAGATGGGAAAGGCACCAGAAAAACTGAACAAGAGTAACATTAGTGCTTCGGTAGCAAACTGCTAATGATAAATTCTAATTTTGAGTCTTACCACTGCACCCACCCATCATTAACCTTTCAATCCTGTCATTGCGATACCCTGAATAAACTGTCGTTGTCCAATCAAAAAAAGAACCACGATGGGGATAGTACTAATCACCACAGCTGCCATTAAAAGTGACCAGTCACCCGTATATTGTTCTTGAAATGAAGCTAGAGCTAACTGCACTGTGCGCAATTCAGGGCGTGTGGTAAAAACAAGGGGCTTAAATAAGTCATTCCATTCCCCAATAAAGGTAAATAAGAATAATGTTATCCAAGCCGGACGAGCCAAGGGTATCATTATTTCCCACAATATCTGCCAACGATTAGCACCATCCATAATGGCAGCTTCTTCCAGTTCCATGGGAATTGCTGTAAAATATTGATGCATCAGAAAAATACTAAACCCGTTGACCGCTGTAGGAAGTATTAATGCTCCATAGGTATTAATTAAGTTTCCCCATTGTAGTACTGAAAAAACAGGAATTACTAAAAGTTGAAAGGGAATGATTAAGGTGGATACCACTAATAATAAAATAAATTGCCGCCCGGTAAAGGACAAACGGGCAAGGGCGTACCCTGCTAAGGTGGAGGTCACAATTTGGATAGCAGTGACAACCAGGGATATTACAGTAGAGTTGGCAAAGGCTAACAGGAAACCTCCTTTTACCCACGCCTCCCGGTAATTCGACCATGCCCAGCCCCGTTGTTGAACTTGAGTGATAAAATTTCCTAGTCCATTACCTAGGTGTATGCCAGATGGGGCGATGGAATGGAGTACCATTGCCCCCAACGGGAGAAGAACAATCCCGGCACTGATTGAAAGAAAGACTACGTTGGTGATTGGGAGTACTATAGACCAACCGCCCCAATGGAGAGGAAAGGGTCTTGCTACGGGTTGAGGTTGATGGTCATGGTAGTTTCCCTTGGGTCGTAGTAATCTGGCGTTGTCTTCGGACATGGCAGATGTTTTCGTTTTTTTAGACATATAAATCAACCCCCTGATCAAGTTCAATTTCACCACATTCCTTAAATAATAAAATCATCCTATTTCAGCACTCTAAGATTCGAGGGTTAAATTAATCATCGGCAATACCACACTCCCTAGCAGACCGTTGTACCGCCGCCGCAACCGTCGGGGCTACCCGTTGATCGAATACGGATGGAATAATATATTCCCGGGTCAGTTCTGAGGGCTTGATTAGGGATGCGATCGCCCGACCGGCATCCAGAATCATCTGATCATTAATAGTTGGGGCGTGGCAATCCAGCGCTCCCCGAAATACCCCCGGAAAGGCTAATACATTATTAATTTGATTGGCATAGTCACTACGCCCGGTAGCAATAATAGCAGCATCAGCCATGATCAGTTCAGGTTGAATTTCAGGAATTGGGTTAGCCATGGCAAATACAATAGGGTCTGATGCCATGGAGCGTACCATTTCCCGACTGACTACTCCAGGGGCACTCAACCCCAAAAAAACATCTGCTCCCACCATGGCATCCGCTAATTCCCCTCCACCCACAGTAGCAAATTCCAATTTTTCCGGGGTTAAATCCTGCCGATCCCTAGATACCACCCCCTTAGAATCACATAGGGTGATATGTTGGGCTCCAGCCTGCCGTAACAATCGGGCAATGGCTATTCCCGCCGCTCCAGCTCCATTCATCATAATTCTGACGGTGGTCAATGGCTTCTTCACCAATTTGAGGGCGTTTATCAACGCAGCAAATGTGACAATGGCAGTGCCATGCTGATCATCATGAAAGACTGGAATATTCAGTTCCTGCCTCAACCGTCGTTCAATTTCAAAACATCGGGGAGCGGCGATATCTTCTAAATTAATCCCCCCAAATACAGGGGAAATATTTCTAACCGTCGCAATGATTTCGTCAGTATCTTGGGTTGCCAGACAAATGGGAAAGGCATCTACCCCGGCAAACTCCTTGAACAGCATTGCCTTTCCTTCCATCACGGGCAGAGCTGCCTCCGGTCCCAAATTTCCCAACCCCAATACTGCACTGCCATCTGTAACAATGGCTACCATATTTTGTTTAACGGTTAGATTATATACTTGCCTGGGATGGGCTGCAATCTCCATGCAAATGCGACCAACTCCAGGGGTGTAAGCCATGGCTAAATCGGCTTGTCTGCTTAAAGAGATTTTACTTTTAACCTCAATTTTACCTCCCCGGTGTAGGTTAAACGTACGGTCATATACCTCGATTAAATTAATATCCGGCAAGCTTCGCACCGCTTCCAATAGTATTTCCCCGTGCTCTGTACTTGAAGCATCAACGGTAATATCCCGAATCGAAATTTGTCGGGTTTGTTCAACTAAATCAATTTGTCCTAAATTACCCCCCAAAGCGGAAATGGCTTGGGTCACACTCGCTAACATTCCTGGTCGGTTGGGAACTTGAAGCCGCATGGTTAAACTAAAACTGGGGTTAGGGGTAAGGGTAGCCATAGGGAAGATATTAAAAGAACGAAGGAATGAGTCGATAGTAATTTCTAATTTAAGGTGATGCTGACCTTAGCAGAGAGCTACAACTACGAACAATCCATAGTAAAATTCTTGAACTTGAATAGTATTTCATTTCACCACAGAATAACAATCCTATTTCTATGACAAAACAATACGAAGGCAAAGCAAAAGTCATTTTTTCTACGGATGATCCAATGGTATTACTCACTTATTTTAAAGATGATGCCACTGCCTATAATGCCATGAAGCGAGGGAATATTCCTGGTAAAGGGGAAATGAACTGTACCATCTCCAGTCATCTATTTCAATATCTGCAATTAAATGGTATCGCCAATCATTTTATTGCTCAACCCTCTAAGAGGGAAATGCGGGTGCAAGCTCTCCGAATTCTACCCCTTGAGGTGGTAGTTAGGAATATTGCAGCAGGAAGTCTGTGTTCCCAAACCGGCATAGAGCCAGGTACTAATTTACCGTACCCCCTGGTGGAGTTTTATTACAAACGAGATGATTTGGGAGACCCGTTACTCACCCTCGATCGCCTCCAGCTTCTCAATTTAGCAACTTCAGAACAGGTGAATTACTTAAAGTCTAACGCGTTACACATCAACCAATTACTGGGCGACTTTTTTGGCTCCTGTGGATTGACATTGGTAGACTTCAAGCTGGAATTTGGATTGAACCATGAACAACAATTGTTACTAGGTGATGAAATCAGTCCTGATACTTGTCGTTTGTGGGATCAAGGGGAAACTGATGCTGACAAGCGAATATTAGATAAGGATCGGTTTCGTAAAGACTTAGGATCAGTATTGGAAGCCTATGAGGAGGTACTCACCAGAGTCAAAACCCAGTGTTTACGGCTTCTTCCAGTACAGTCCCAGTCGGATATTACCTCTGGTTAAGTCATGGGAACTTATGTTTGAAAATCATGAGCCGTCAAGAAAGCTTTAGGGTAGCCTTAAACAAGCAAGGATGAGAATTAGTTGGGGGTTTGGGGTTTTGCCCTAGAACCCCCTCTTCAATCCTTACTTTCTTACTACCTCCAGCTTTAGTTTTAAATTTCTTAAGAATTCTCCACTAATTGGGCTTTAAGATCAAATTTGGTATAAAATAAAACTTAATATTAGTTCATGAATTAAAAGAGGTGTTTCATGGATACCCTAGCATTCATCCACTTAACCAACGACTATCCATTCCCTCATCCCCTCAACAACTGGGAGGAGAATGTTATGTACAATTCTCATTCCACCCATGAATTGTTCCTGAATCCATCAACGTCCTCTTCTAATTCATCTTTTTCTCACTTAAAATTCATATCTGCGGTTGCATTCCTATCATTATTAGGGTTTCCCAGTATAGCTTTAGCATCTCTACAAAGAGGGGATCAAGGGAGTAATGTTAATACATTACAAACCACTCTGTCCAAAAAAGGATATTTTAAGGGTCCTATTTCTGGTTTTTTTGGTGAAGTTACTGAAGCTGCAGTAATTCGTTTTCAAAAAGCCAATGGACTAAACCCCGATGGCATCGTTGGTTCCCTTACTGAGTCAGCATTGAAGAGTGGTTTGTCCCCCCGAAACCGTCAATCAACTCAAACTTCAACCAATCCAAATGTAGGTGGACCCGCAGTTGGGAGTAGTGAGATCCTTCGCCAAGGAGATGAAGGTGGGACTGTTCGCTCCCTGCAACAAACCTTGAAACAATTAAATTACTACAAGGGTGCCATTACTGGTTTTTTTGGTCCCATGACCCATGAAGCGGTGCTACGGTTTCAATCGGCTAACGGATTAAATGCAGACGGGTTGGTAGGTTCAGCCACCAAGATCGCCTTGACCACCAATTCAAAGAACACAAGTAAAGCGAACCCCACACCCCGTTATACTGGCGTAGGAGGAACCACAGTCCCTATTACCAATGTACTCCGTCAGGGGGATAGGGGTTCAACAGTGGCTTCCCTGCAACAAACCTTGAAACAGTTAAATTACTATCAGGGTTCGATTACTGGTTTTTTTGGTCCCATGACCCATGAGGCGGTTATTCTATTTCAACGTCAAATAGGTCTGAATGCCAATGGGATAGTAGATACTCAAACCCTATCAGCATTGGAGTCTGAAGAAGAGATGAATCCTACCGCTTCCGTTGATGCGGGCGGTTTGGCGGTTATTCCCAACCAAGTGGTTCTGGATTTGCAGCAAAAGCTGAAAACCTTGGGGTATTACGTTAGTTCAATTGATGGGACTTACGGTAGCCAAACTGAGACGGCCATCCGTAATTTTCAAGCAGGAATTGGACTCCCTCCCACCGGCTTATTGGATCCTGAAACCCAATCTTCCTTAGACCGATCGTTAGCAGATGGTTGAGGGTGGTTCACCGGCAAATTTATAAAAATCTAAATAGGGAAAATATGCCACGGCAACCACTTGGGGCGATCGCCATCGGCACAAGTCTGGGGTTATTGGAGAGTGGTGGTTGAGTGGGATAATCTCAAGGATTAGAGGGACAATCCCAAGTTGAAACCCAAAAATGTATGGAGAATCAATAATCCAAAGGTGAGGCTTCCTAAATAGGCATGAATAGTACGAACAATTGATTTGTTCCCCAAAAAACCTGTAAAGGAAATAAATCCATTGAGGGCAAGTAAGGCAATCACAACGGTGCCTGTCCAAAAGTGGGGACTTTCTAGAAGGGGTTTATGCTGCATCACTAGAGAGAGTAACCCCCCGGAATAACCCATAGATAAAAATAGAAACATCCAAGGGGCAATTTTACGGTGTTGGGAGCGATTGTCAATGGATGCAGTTTCATTACTGGTTAAAAGCAACCGTCCTTTCCATCCCGTTATGGCTACAGCACTACCCATGGCAAAAATAACGATGGACATGAAAAAAGGATGCCCCCAATGTTGAATCGGTTCAGGGATGCCAAGTTGATTCAATTGATTTGCAATGGGTTCTAACTGAACCGTTAGGAAGTGACTCATGTCATGGAGACCATCGCTCCATGGAGTGCTTCCAATCGTACTACTAAACACCATACCATTCATATTTTTCCCTCTTAAAAACACTGTAAAACCAATTGAAATGTATTTCTTGTCGTGGAATTAGCCTCAATTGACTTAGATTATGTTGCCCCAATGGAATAACGCCATTCCTTAATTTGTTACCAGAGATGTTATTACAACCCCTGAACTAACCTGCTATCCGCCCACATAGGGGAACTTTCTGCATCAGGATTGATAGGTATGGGGGGTATCATTAACATTTTTTATAATGTACCATATTAATTGGAGTGGTTATGTTTAGTCCCTGATTATCCCGTCGTCCCTAGCGAGCACGGGTACACATGGGATGTCAACCCGTCCTATAGGGATTATTCAGTGGGCAACTCTTCCCCCAATTCAGATAAATTAAAGGATTATCTAAGATTCTGACTTAAAATATCAGTTGAAAATTGTAGTTAGTTCTGATTAATAAGCTTTGAGTCTCTAACTGTCCCCAATTTTTTATCAAAACGTTGGGATTAAAGCCCTACCTTTTAGGGCATAAGAAGCTATATTAAGAATACGTTGTCAAGGCATCGACCGTTAAGTTTAGCACTGTAAGGGATACACCTGCCAACACCCTTCGACCCTAAAATCCTCTAGCCTTTAGCCTGAGGATTATGTCAGTTCTTCCATAACACACTCCATAATTATGAATACCCATGATCTGCTGATGTTAATCCTTTTGTTATTTCCTGGATTAACGCTGTCCATTTTAATTTTAGGTGCCTTTGCCGCTGGCGGTTAACCTCAATCATTGGTTAAACATTAATCAAACTGCGATAGATAATATGCTGTTCAATGAACTGGTTTCCCAATTGAGTTCAAATGTTGAATCAGCAAGTGTTGCCGAGGTGGACTACGGAGTTGATCTAGAAATTAATGGAGTGGTAGCAGTTACTGAAGTGTGGTAGATTCTACTTTAGTTCCACTTTGATATAATTTACTTTTATCTAGTTCCTTCCCCGTTGTTTATGTCAGAACCCCCCATCGGAAACATTTTGGATAGTCGTTACCAGCTTCTCCAAAAAGTTGGACAAGGGGGGTTTGGTGAAACTTTTCTAGCAGCGGATTTAAAGCGTCCCCACCATCCTAAATGTATTGTGAAACGACTGCTTCCCCAGTCCCAGGATTCATTTGTTTTAGAAACTGCCCGACGACTTTTTATAAAAGAAGCTGAAGTTTTAGAAGAATTGGGTAAACATGACCGTATACCTGCTTTACTTGCCTACTTTGAGGATGGAGAGGAGTTTTATTTAGTTCAAGAGTTTATTGATGGTGAAGATTTAGCAGGTAAAACTTTAGGGTTAACTGAAAAACAAACGAAAGATTTAATCCGGGAAATTCTGGAAATTCTACAGTTTGTCCATAATCATGGGGTCATTCATCGTGATATTAAACCAGCTAATCTGATCCGTAGAAAAGCAGATGGTAACCTGGTGGCAATTGACTTTGGTGCTGTAAAACAAATCCGTAATCAATCTGTAACAGAAATAGGAAAAAATAACATTAGTGTGGCAGTGGGCACCCCCGGTTATATGCCCAGTGAACAAGCAAATGGTAAACCGCGTTTTAATAGTGACATTTACGCTACTGGTATGCTAGCCATTGAGGCATTAACAGGGGTTTACTCATCCGACCTACCAACCAATACCCATACGGGGGAATTAGTTTGGCAAGATCGAGTCTTGACAACAATAAGTCCAGGGTTTGAACAAGTATTGAGCAAAATGGTACGGGATCATTTTCGCGATCGCTACCAAACTGTATCCGAAGTTTTACAAGATTTAGATGCCCTTCCCCAGTCTAATTCTGAGCCTAAAATGATCCAGAATCTTAACGTTCAACCCTATCCCCATCATCTTGACATGGAAGCCGGGGGAAGTTCTGTCAATGGAAACGTTCAATCATTAGTTTCCCCCAATTCTGAAAAGCTCAGTCTAGGCTCTCTCCCTCAATTTTCCCAGTTAGCAACCCAACTGATCAGTTCTCCCAATTCACAAATTTTATACCGGAACATTGCACAATCTCCTGTCCATTCATCCAGTCCCGACCAAGGGAATGGCTCCAAAAGTACATTCGGAGTCCATCATTTCCAAAAACTACTGATTTTCATACTTCTGTTCTTGGGGAGTACGGCTGCTGGGGTTTGGATTTATAACCAATTTCAATCTAAATATACCGTATCAGCATCACGAGGTATTCATGTTTTACATCAATACCTGACAAAAACAATTCTCATAGAAGCCCCACCATCCTCCCAGACCTCTAACGTCATCTCCTCCCCCGAACCTTCCCTTGAAAGTAGTTCTCCTCCCCCATCCCGTGGTCAACCGGTGAACTTGGAGCAAAGGGATTCTCAATTACCAGTTTCCCCCTTGGAACCACCTCCGGTTGAGGAAGTACCCATTGCTCCTAGTTCTCGGGATTGTAGTGAATTCAACTCCTGTTAAGTAATCCTTTTCCCTGAGTCTGGGCTTAGACTATCCAATGAATCAAGGATTACCCGGCTGCCATTAAACTTAAGGAATTGGTATGAACCATCGGTTAATTTTTTCCAACGCTCAATTGACCATCATGGGCATGGGGGTAATCCTCTCCGTATTTCTTTGTTTAGGGGTGGAAGGATGGGCTCAGTTTACTCCACCCGAACCCCCCACTCTTCCTAAGGAAGTATTCCAGTCTCCCAATCCGATTATTCCAGAATCAACAGAAACGAGAGATAATTTAGGCAATCCGGTGGAAACAAGCCCCTCACCCCCAAGTCGTGACTCTCTCAAAAGCGGTTCAACTCCTTCGGTTCCAATAAAAACTTTACCGTCCCCCCCACCTGTGATCAAACCGGTAATGGTAGGAGTGAATGGCACTTACCAAGATATTGCCGGACGATTTAAGGTAGGAATTATCTCTGGATTTAGCGTCATCCCATTAGCAGACGGGGTGTTGATGGAGTCCCCTAGTGGGGATTTAGCTTACACAGCACTTTGGCGACCCAGACCCAATGGTCTAACTGGCTCCCAAGTCAGCCAATCTACCTTAGCTCAAATTGTCCAGCAAGTCTTCCAACGGGGAGAAAATTTCCAACTAGGAGCAGCTGCAACCAGCACTAACGAGCTTAATATTCCTTGGTTAGGATCTCTCACTGTTGGGGGAAAGCCAATTGCCCTACAGGGAAGAGTGATTGCCCGTTCGGTTAATGAAGGGGTATTAATATTGTTGCTGGTTGCCACTCCGCCAGCGGTGGAGCGCATCGAAGGAATGATTGCTACCCTTAATCCTACGTTCCAGTCTAAGTAACCAGGTTTATCATTCCTTGTGGCAATAACCTAAACCTTGACGAGAGACTGGATTAATTCAATGAATGCTTGATGATCAATGATTGGTTTAGAGGCATATCCATCGGCACCACTCAAATCAAGAAAACGCTCCCGGTCTCCTTGCATGGCATGGGCGGTAACTAACAAAATGGGGAGGTTGGCAGTTTTAGGGTCAGACTTCAACAATCGACTAATTTTGATACCATTGACGGTTTCGTTTTTGTAACTCCAGGGTAAAGAAACATCCAATAAGACCAGATCAATTTGGTCTGAATGAACACTTTGTATAATTTCTTCAACACTTGCTGCATATCGCACCTCCATTCCACCTAATTTTGTTAACACCTTACTGAAAACTCGAACATTAATTGGATCATCATCCACTAGTAAAATAGTCGTCATTGTCTCAACCTTGCTCCTAGAGACCTAAATCAATTTAGTGCGTAGTCAGTATTTTACTTGTAAAGTACTAACTGCCAACCCAGTTTTAGCCTTGATACTGCACTATTTTTTGGTAACTCTAAACAGGTCAGGATGGGCCGTGCTTAAGGTGGCCCATCCTGACCCAAACATTATTACTTCCTTAGCTTTACCATTTTTTTTGAATTTATTAGATAAGGGTTTGATTGTATTGAAATTTTAATATCAGGGGGATTGGAAGATTTAAGGATAAAACTAATAAACGAAGGTCATAAAATATCTTAAATTATGTTAAGACAGAGTGACTTAAAGTCATACATTTTTCCAAGATGAACATTAACGCTGGCACAATCAAAGGTAGGATTTTGGGGAGGTATTTGTGACCAATTTATTTGGAAATCGCGTAGTTGCTACAGCTTTACATACTGAGATGCAGCAATCCTACCTGGAATATGCGATGAGCGTGATTGTGGGTCGAGCCCTGCCAGATGTTCGTGATGGCTTAAAACCAGTTCATCGTCGTATTCTTTATGCCATGCATGAACTTGGATTGACCCCCGATCGCCCTTTCAGAAAATGTGCCCGTGTGGTAGGGGATGTTTTAGGTAAGTACCATCCCCACGGTGACCAGGCAGTGTATGATGCCTTGGTGAGGTTAGTACAAGACTTTTCCAGTCGATATCCATTACTGGCAGGACATGGGAATTTTGGCTCCGTAGATGATGACCCGCCAGCAGCGATGCGTTATACCGAGACCCGTCTGGCATCCGTCAGTCACGATGGGTTGCTGGGGGAAATCAACCTGAACACGGTGGACTTCGCTCCCAATTTTGACAACTCCCAACAAGAACCCACCCTATTGCCTGCCCAGTTACCATTTCTGTTACTTAACGGATGCACAGGGATTGCCGTGGGGATGGCAACCAATGTTCCCCCCCATAATTTAGCTGAGGTGGTAGATGGTTTGATTGCTCTGATCGATCGCCCCCAATTAACTGATGCGGATCTGCTATCACTGATCCCAGGTCCTGACTTTCCCACGGGCGGTGAAATTTTAGAACCTGATGGCATCAGAGATGCCTATTTGACCGGTCGAGGAAGTATTGCGGTGCGGGGTATTGTTTCTGTGGAAGAATCCCAACCGGGACGGGGTCGTCATCGTCGTCCGATGCTGGTGGTGAGCGAACTACCATTTCAGGTGAATAAGGCGGCATGGGTGGAAAAGGTGGCGAACTTAGTCAATCAAGGGAAAATAGAGGGTGTTGCTGATATTCGGGATGAAAGCGATCGCCAGGGGATGCGAGTGGTGATTGAATTACGTCGGGAAGCTGACCCCCACCATACCCTAGGTCAACTGTATAAACAAACTAACTTACAAATTACATTTGGTGCTATTCTTCTCGCATTAGTAGAAGGTCAGCCCCGCCAACTAACGTTACGACAATTATTGCAACAATTCCTAGACTTCCGAGAAACCACCCTAATCCGTCGATACACCCATGAACTGCACCAAGCCCAAGACCGGTCTGAAATTTTGCAAGGTATGTTGTTAGCCTTAAATCATCTGGATGGTGTGATTGAACTGTTACGACAATCCCCCGATGGTAGTGCAGCTAAAATTGGACTACGGGAACGATTCATGCTTAGCGATCGCCAATGCGATGCCATTCTGGGTATGCCCCTCCGTCGTCTCACATCATTAGAACGACAAAATTTAGAAACGGAATTCGCTGAACTTACTGACCGAATGCAAGAACTTAACAATCTGCTAGAAAATCGTCATGACCGATTAAAAACCCTGAAAAAGGATCTTCGTAGCCTCAAACGTCGGTTTGGGGATCAACGGCGAACCCGAATTCAACATCCACCCAATCTTCCCACTCAAGCCCCTACGCCTCAACTTACCCCACCCCGTTCCATCCCAAAAGCGACCCCAAAAACGGTGCTTTCCCCTCCTATAATCAATGAACTTCCCTTTCAACCACCCATCATCGAAAATGTGAGGGTGGAAATTACCCATGGCGGGCTGATTTGGCGGAGATCCCCTGGTTCAATACCAATCAAACTAGGGGATCGCTTTCATGAGCTGATTTGTCAGACTTTTACCACTACCACGGATCAAACCTTAATTACCATTACTGCTAGTGGCAAAGCTTATCCGGTTGCCATTCAACAAATCCCCAACCTCAACCAATGCTCCGTCAAACCAGGTTCATCCCTCATTTCTTTATTACCCCGGTTAGCCCAAGATGAAGAGATCGTGACCCAATTCTTGGCATCCTGTCCATCTAATGGGACAGAAGTGCCCCCCCCACCCAGTGATGAATTACTATTACTAACCAATCAAGGAAGATTAAAACGTCTGAACCGGGATGAACTGGGAACATCTCTTTTACCAACCAGTCGTGGGATCACCTTATTTAAATTGGATATGCACGAGGAACTCCGAACCGTATTATTCCTGCCTGCCCATCAGTCATCCAACGGACAGTTCATTATTGCCACTTCTGGAGGGCGAGCACTGAAACTAGCCTTATCCAACCCTCAGCTTCCAGTACTTGGGCGTTCTAGTCAGGGAACTAAGGTGATGAAACTAGGTAAAGAAGAAAAAATTGTGGGGGGACTCTTAGCAGTAGACCATGATGAATATCTTGTGTTGATTACTGCCGATGGCTATGGCAAAAAAATGAGAATAGAAGAAATTCGTCTAGGTAATCGCGGTGATTTGGGAACCCAAGTGTGTCAATTCCTACACAAAACTGACCAACTCGTGGGACTTCTGCGGTTACCAAACAAAGAAAACACCGATAGATTATGGCTCCAGACCCTTAAGCATGGCTTTATCAGTATTTCCCCAGAACAGATCCCTTTAGAAAGTAAAGATGGACAAGGTCAGTTGATAATAAATTTGGAAAGCCATGATGTAATTCATCATTGCTACTTAGCACCTAGTTAAAATAAATTCATCCTATCAACGCCTAAAGTTTTGTGCCACATTCAGGACAAAATTTATTGGTGGTGACGGTCTTTGTCCCACAGTTTGGGCAATAAATTAATTCAGCCGTGGTGGAACAATGATGAAGTTGGGGCAAACCAATCATCTGGGCATTACTTTTACCTGGAGCCACCATCGGATAGCAGTTTTCATCACGGACAACCCGCACATCCATTAAAACTGGACCTGGGTGCGCTAACATTTCTGTTATCGCCCCTGCCAGTTGGTCAGGAGATTCCACTAATATTCCCTTGACTCCAAAAGCGTTTGCCAGCAATACAAAGTCTGGCATCCCCATTTCCATATTAGATGCCGAGTACCGCTCTTGGTAAAAAGCTTCTTGCCATTGCCGTACCATCCCCTGCCAACCATTGTTAATGATGACTGTCTTTACGGAAATACCATACTGTGCCAGGGTTCCTAATTCCTGAATATTCATTAAAATACTGGCATCACCCGCTACACAAATTACCTCTTCATCGGGTAAGGCAACCTTCACCCCCATAGCGGCAGGCATCCCATAACCCATCGTCCCCAACCCGGCACTAGAAATCCATCGACGGGGACCATTCTTAAGGAACTGGGCAGCCCACATTTGATGCTGACCTACATCAGTGGTGTAGTAAGCATGGGGGGCTTGCCGACTCAATTCAACTACAACAGACTGGGGAGAAATTTTATGATCATACTGGGGAACTTGTAATGGATAATCACTTCGCCAAGTATTAATCCGATGTAGCCAGGGTTTGATCTGATGGTGCTGGGGATTTGCACTGACTTCATGAATTCGACGAAGTAGGTCAACCAATACTAGACGTACATCCCCCACGATGGGCACTTCAGGCAGACGATTCTTGCCAACCTCCGCAGGGTCAATATCAATGTGAATCACTTTGGCACGGGCAGCAAATTCATCCAGTTTACCCGTTACCCGGTCATCAAATCTGGCTCCTACAGCAATCAACAGGTCACATTCCGTGACGGCAAAATTGGCATAAGCAGTGCCGTGCATCCCCAACATACCCAGGGATAGGGGATGATTTTCATCAAAGGCACCCTTCCCCATCAAAGTGGTGGTGACCGGAATTTGGAAGTGTTCAGCCAACTCTAGAACTTCACCATGGGCATTGGCTGCGATCGCCCCCCCACCCACATAGAGTAATGGTTGGGTAGCATGGCAAATCAGATGGACTGCTTGCTGAATTTGACGGGGATTCCCCTTGACTGTAGGACGATACCCAGGCAAGCGAATAGTACCAGGATCCACTGGAACATAATTAAATTCTTCTAACCCCACATCCTTGGGAATATCAACCAGTACCGGACCAGGACGACCAGTGCTGGCAATATGAAAGGCTTCAGCCACAATCCTAGCCATATCCTTGGGGTCACGCACAACATAAGAATGCTTAACAATAGGCAGGGTTATACCATAAATATCGGTTTCTTGAAAAGCATCTGTGCCAATGGCAGCTCGAGAAACTTGTCCGGTAATCACCACTAGTGGAATGGAATCCATGTGGGCAGTGGCAATGCCGGTGACTAAATTAGTGGCTCCAGGTCCTGAAGTACCAAAACAAACCCCTACTTGACCAGTTGCCCGAGCGTAACCATCGGCAGCATGGGCTGCACCTTGTTCATGCCTAACTAAAATATGCTGAATAAAACCAGCGGACTCTGCCCGGTATAGTTCGTCATAAATCGGTAATATTGCCCCTCCGGGATAACCGAAAATATGCTTTACACCGTGACGTCGTAGGCTGTCTAACAACGCATAGGAACCCGTTGCGTATTGATTTAATTTAGCGTTAGTTACCATGGGCTACCTCCGTCAGTCGCATAAGTTAGTTGGGGGGACTATCAATAAATAACGTAGCTTAATTAAGTTGTTTTAATGCAAGAATTGAATTAAAAATTAAGGAAAGTACAAGCGTTGATCTAACTAACGTTACTCAGATGAACCTACCGTTCAACAACATCTACTAGCTAATAACTTGTTCTATAAATTGCCATTCTCGATTTGACAAAAAAGTTTCATTGATAGTACTGAACACTTCATAACAGTGATTGTCAGCCTGTAATGGTAGTTCTTCATTTTTAGCGACAACACGTAAATTGATTTCGTTTCCCCTATCTAGGCCGTGGCTAATAAAAATTTCTACAAAGACCAGTTTGTTGTAAGTAACCTTACCTGGATGCTCTCTTCCGATAATATAATCATTAGTACAATGTATAATATCGAGTCGACACTGTTCTAGAATATGAATTAGTAATTGTTGCAACTGACTAATCGGGAAGGAGACTGTCATTGCTGAGATATAACGAGCCATGGGAAATCCAATGTAAAATATACGAAAGAAGCCAGAAGTTGAACGATATCTTCAGCAATTTTTGGTTAGAGTATTTGAATCAAGGACAGGAAATCAACCTTTTTAATTTCACAAAATTATCAATTTTCAATCAGCAACATTGAAAATATTATCAATAATTAAAGTTAATGACCAATGAAATTTTTACATAAAAGACATCTTAACTATCTGGGCTTGAAATCAAGATATTTAACCGCCTAAACAACTTCCGTACTTTCGATCCTAACTTCAGTGCTAGGTCATATGTATGCTAGTAAGCCAACAATACTAAGGTAAAGTTGAAAATAAATTATCCTAGTCCCTACATTGTTAACAGTAACAACAAGTAGTAAAGGTGTAAAAGTTAACCTACCTAATAAAACAGCTAAT
>CAIUCS010000074.1 GCA_903897715.1 uncultured Synechococcales cyanobacterium | reverse complement strand
GCCAACGATAGCCCTGAATTAATGAAGTTAAAACAAGTTTCATACTGAAAACCATCATTTACAACTATGGAAAAAACGTAAATAGGCTAATACCTTCTCCAAACGATACCCTATGGCTACAATTCTTAGCATCTCCGTCTGGTACCAGTAGGTCACCCCAAGATGGACTATCACCGTTTTGCATTAATTGGGGGAATCACCAACATTAAATAAAAAGGGCACATTTTCAGAGTGATCGCCAATCACTAGAACCCTGGGCATTTGTGCCCCTCCTTCACGCCAGGCAGCAATCGCTTCTTTCTGCAACACTAGGGAACCACCGGGAGCTTTTAAGGTTTCCGCCAACAGCCGCTGAGCCTCCGCTTTACCCTGAGCGCGATTGACTTCGGCTTGGGCTTCCTGTTCGGCTTCTTGGGCTACATAGACAGCCCTCTGAGCCCGTTGTTCAGCAATTTGTTTATCTTCAACCGCCTTGGAAAATTCTTGGGAAAAATTGAGATCAACCACACTGGTATCCAACACCAGTACACCATATTTCTGCAGGCGATCGCCCAAAGCCCGATCAAAATCCTCCTTTAATTCATTCCGTTTAGTAATACACTCTTCAGCGGTTCTTAAGGCGGCAGCAATCTTAAAGGATTCCTGGGTTTGGGGGGCAATGATTTTAGAGACAATATTTTGCAACGTACCTTGGGTACGACGAATATTTACCACCTGGCTGGGGTCTAAGCGGAAATTGATCGCAAAACTAGCGGTCAAGTCTTGTAAATCTCGAGTTGCACTTTGGGCAGGCACTTCAAATTTTTGCACCGTTACATCATAAATATCCACTGTGGCCACTAAAGGAGGTTTGAAATGGATACCTTCCAAAAATGAACCATCCTGAGCTTTTCCTAAAATACTAATAACCCCTGCCTGTCCGGGGTTAATAATAACAAATGAATTCAATCCAAATAAAAGAACAACGGTAGTGATCAATCCGAGAACAATGACCTGTAAGTTTGGTGAAGTAGTATTCATAAAATTAATGAATGAATTTAAGATAAGTCGGGTTTCAAAAACATCACAGAAAGAATTGAAATAGTAATTCTAAGGCATAGGGACAATTGGGATCCCAGGGACTTCCTGTCCCATGGGTTAAGTTCTCCCATGACGGAAACGGATTGGACTACAAGATCCCAGACAATAATACAAGCCATCCCCCTCCTTGTTGTACCAAATGAACACCTGATTTTTCTTGGATTTGGTAATGGGTTAACCGGTGGTGGTAAAAAGGTACGAATTTACAAGGATCTAAAAGGGTTCGTAGAGGCTTCACCCCAAACCCCCAAGGTACTCCTTCCTTATTTAGGACTACCAACAAGTGACAGTCAACAGCACTACGCTAAGGGTCAGGGGACGGCAGTACCTTGGTCATCAAGGGTTCCCTCTCAGAACCGTCCAAAATATGAGGAAGCTCACCATTTGGACGGAGAATAAGTATATGGGATGATATCAATGAATAACTTAACAATACTCCGTGGATGGTGGGATAATCAAGACCTATTCCAGTTGGAACGGGGATGGTTTAAGATATGTTTTAGAAAAAACATACTGACATCTAAGGGCTTAAAAAAGTACGATGGAAGGCATACCGGTAGGAACCCTTGACTGGGTATAGCCTCCTAACATCATCCATTCTGATACATCTGTCTATTTCTTACACCATCGTTTGACTCTGGAAAATCCATGGACAAGCCGTTACTGGAGTTACGAGGAATTAGTAAAGCCTTTGGGCAATACTTAATCTTAGACAACCTTAACCTTACCATCCAATATGGGGAAACAGTCGCCATTATTGGTCCCTCTGGCACTGGTAAATCCACTATTTTAAGAATTATTGCAGGATTGCTGATGCCGGATAGCGGTCAGGTTTATTTACAAGGTAAACCTCGTCTAGGGTCTATTGAAGATGGGAATGATCCGTACCGGATTTCATTAGTATTTCAACAGGCTGCTCTTTTTGACTCTCTCACTGTGGCTGAAAATGTAGGTTTTTTGTTGTACCAACATTCCAAATTACCCCCCAAACGCATCCGTCAATTGGTGGAAGTAGGGTTAGAATTAGTGGGTCTCAAAGGAACTGCTGATTTATATCCGGCGGAACTTTCAGGGGGGATGCGTAAACGGGTTAGTTTCGCACGGGCAATCATGGAAGACCCAGACGATCCCACTGATAATCCCGGACTATTATTGTATGATGAACCTACTGCTGGTCTTGATCCGATTGCATCAACCGTCATTGAAGACTTAATGCGAGGTTTGAAAGATAAGGTACAATGCTGTTCCACTTATGTTGTCGTTACCCACCAGGAAACAACCATCCGTCGGACGGTTGACCGGGTTGTTTTTTTATATAAAGGTCGTATTCAATGGCAGGGTTCTATCTGGGAAATGGATCACGGGGATAATCCTTACATGCAACAATTCTTAAGTGGTCGGGTTAATGGACCGATTCAGGTTTTAGGTTGACTGGTGGGAATTGTTAGGTTGGCGTTTCCCAAACGCTATTGGTATGTATCACGAGGGGTTAAAGGAAAATATGGCTGATTCAGATAATTCAACCCGACCTTCTCGAATTGTCCGGGAAGGATCAGTAGGATTGTTTATCCTACTGGGTATGGCATTGTTTGGCAGCTTGGTCTTTTGGTTAAAGGGCTTTGTATTGGGTGAACAAGGGTTTCGGTTTACAGTGGAATTCCTTGATGCTGCGGGGCTGAAAGTAGGTTCAGTAGTGCGTTTTCGTGGGGTAGCCGTGGGTCGTATTGAACGAATCCAGCCCAGCTTAAATGGGGTGGAAGCTGAATTAGTTATTACCACATCTTCATTAGTGATACCGAAATTAGTAACAATTACGAGTAACCAGTCGGGGTTGATTGGGGAAGCAATAATTGACATTACCCCATTACAAACCTTATCCAATCAACCCATTGCTGGTCCACGGGATGCCCAATGCAATCCGGAAATAATTGTTTGTGAGGGAGTTCGCCTACCCGGTGAAGTGGGGGTTAGTCTGGAAGCCATGATTCGCAGTACTAATGATTTTGTTAAGTTAGTGGGAAACCCCCAATTTTTCGAAGAGCTACGGTCAGCCGTCAAAACTACCTCCCAAGCCATGGATGGAGTGACTACTGTATCAGAAGACCTATCTCAACTGACTACCTCTATTCAAAGTCCCACTCTTAAAACCATTGATTCTATGGGGCGAGCGGCTGATAAATTCAATTCTGCTGCCACACAAATTGATAGTTTGTTACGGGAGAACCGGAGTGATTTAGTCAGCACCTTGACTAATTTGAGTGATGCTAGTCGTGAAACTAAAGAAATAGTTGCTAGTCTCAGCCCGGTGGCTAAACGCATTGAAACCGGGGATATGATTGCCAATTTAGAAAAATTAGCCCTCAATGCATCCCAAGCATCAGCAAACTTTAGGGATTTTACCCGGACATTAAATAACCCTGTTAATGCCTTAAAACTGCAACAAACGTTGGATGCCGCTAGGGCAACATTTCAAAATACTCAGAAAATTACTTCTGATATCAACGAACTAACGGGGGATGCCCAGCTTCGAGAGAAGATACGTCGAATTGTGGATGGGCTGACTAAATTGGTTTCCACTACTGCACGGGTTGAACAACTGGCTCTCATTGAACAACGATTACGTCCCCTTAACCAGGAACTATTTATCCTCGCTAAACAGGAATCTCAGACCCCTTCCCCAGATTCTTTACCATTCCAGTTTATTATCCCAAGTCACAATGGTCAGTCGGCATTTGCTGACATCTCACCTCCAAATTCTTTGCCTGACAGTGTTTTTGAAAATACCATTCTATTTCCTACCCTTGAACAATTGGGTGCCCCCAGTCCCAATCCTTAGATTGGTAGGGTCACGGTCTAACGAATATGAAAATTGAATGGGTACCGAGCATATATACTTTTAGGGTCATTGAGTAACCGAATCATGGTCAAATCAGCGTACATGTCACTGAACTGACCATCCAATAATTCCAAAATGGGGTAGTGGGAAATGGGGGGTTGCCAACCAATGGTTCTTTGAATAAGATTCCATAGCATTCTTGGTAATGTACCCCTCCAAACTTGGTCATCCCTCCCCTGTCCCCAGAGTTGATCTTGCCAACGTTGGGGCTGAGGAAATTCCTCCACCTGCCATTGCCCCTTTAGATCAGCTCGTTTCGCCGCCGCCTGAATAGCCTCCTCCAGCCCTCCGAGATCATCCACTAAGCCCAATTTTTTAGCAGCTTTACCAGACCACACCCTTCCCTGGGCAATTTGATTCACTTGGGCTAAGGGTAATTTGCGGGATTGGGATACTTTTGTAAGAAATTGTTGATAAACCTGGTTTACTGTTTGTTGATAGATGATTAGTTCTTCGGATGTTTTAGGACGAGCAATGGTACCAATATCTGCATACTTTCCGGTTTTAACGCCATCCCAAGTAATCCCGTTGTCATTGGTTAGTTTTTGGATATTGGGTAAAATACCAAATACACCGATTGAACCAGTGATTGTGTTGGACTCGGCAAAAATACGATCGCCGTAGGTTGCAATCCAATATCCACCGGAAGCTGCCAAGTTTCCCATGGAGATAATGACCGGTTTCACCTGACGGGTTAAATTAACTTCCCGTTGAATAATATCAGAAGCGGTGGCACTCCCTCCGGGACTATTAATCCTCAACACCACTGCTTTAATCCCTTGGTCTAACCGGATGGAACGGAGTTGCCGTGCAAGGCGATCGCCGCCAATGGTATCGGGGGTTCCCTGTCCATTAACAATTTCACCTTCAGCGTAAACTACAGCAACCCGTTCATTTGTTTTAAAGGGGTCAGCGGGTTGCGCCCTATTGATTACGTGGGTATAGTCAGCCAAACTAATTTGACGAAAGGAATCTTGATTTTTATTTTCGTTGGTTAGCTCAATTAACTTGGCAGTTACTTCATCTGCATACATAACCCCATCAATTAATCCCCGCTTTTGCGCCTCGCTGGCAGTCACAATAGCCTGGGTATCAACAATAGATTGAATCTGTGACGAACTCAGTTTACGAGACCGTCCAGTTTCAGTCAAAAAATCAGCCCACAGGTCATCTAGTAGTTGTTGCTCCTGTTGTTTATTTTCTGGACTTTGACGAGTCAACACCAATGGTTCCACCGCCGACTTATATTTTCCAGCTCGTACCACCTGAATACCCACCCCTAACCGTTCTAATGCCCCCGCTAAAAAAGGGGAATCAGAGTTAAATCCATTGATTTCCAATGAACCCATGGGATGTAATGCGATGGTGTCTGCTACAGAACTTAAATAATATTCCCGTTCAGTAAAATCAGACTGGTAGGCAATAATTGGTTTACCTTGACGACTAAAGTTAACCAAAGCTCGACGAATTTCCCTTAAGGTAGCATAACCGGTTTGATTGGATTCCCCGCCACTGTAGAGATAAAGTCCTACTATTCTAGGGTCGCGACTGGCTTCTTCCAACCCATTGAGCACCTGGCGCAGGGTTGATAGGGTTTCAGTATTGGACAGTGAATTACGTAAAGTTTCAGCAAGGGTGGTAGGGGGTGAAGAGTCTCGAACTGGAATAGAAAGATTCAATACTAAAAGTGTTTTATCACTTAACCGGGGTACAGTCTCTCTGGTGGAAATAAGAACGAGGCTGAATAAGCCCAAAGTGCTTAAAGTGGCAAATAAGACTAATCCAAGGAAGACGGTAAGGATGGATTTGATAAAGTCAAGCATGGATTAGGGGACGAATGGGATTTATAACCTGACTAGACAGTTGGATTTTTGTAAAGATGAAAAATTGGGATTTCCTGTGCAAAAAAGAACCGTGGTCAATTCAGCCAAGAGAATTTTGGTAAAGATGTGGAGTGCTTCCGTTGAAGTGTGGGCTGCCTGTAAAAAAGGACGGGCAAAACCAATTAAATTAGCTCCCAAGGCAATTGCCTTGGCTCCATCAACGCCGTTCTTCAGACCACCAGAGGCAATTAACGGAATGGTGGGGGCAATGGAACGAATACCAGTAATGCACTCAGCAGTGGGAATTCCCCAATCGGCAAAGGTTTCACCAAGTTGTCGTTGAATTGGGTCTGTAGCCCGTTCCCCCTCTACTTTAGCCCATGAAGTTCCACCGGCACCAGCCACATCAATGGCTACCACCCCGGCTTCTATTAATAACTGAGCCATGCCAGCCGAAATTCCATTGCCCACTTCTTTCACTACAACGGGGACGGGTAACCGGTGACAAAGTTGGTTTATTTTAGCGATCAGCCCCTTAAAGTTAGTATCTCCTTTGGTTTGTACACATTCCTGTAGTGGATTCAAATGCAAAATCAAAGCATCAGCAGTCAACCAATCCACCATCCGTTGACATTCATCAATGCCATAGCCATAGTTTAGCTGTACGGCTCCCAGATTGGCAAACAAAAGGGCATTGGGTGCCAGTTTGCGCACTGTAAACGTATCTGCCAGATGGGGATTTTCCACCGCCACCCGCTGGGAACCAACTCCCATTGCCAACCGAAAGTGTTGTGCCACCTCTGCCAGTCGATAATTAATGGTTTTGGCTAATTCCGTTCCCCCGGTCATGGATGAAATTAATAAAGGAGCACTTAAAGATTTGCCTAAAAAAACAGTATGCAGGTCAATATCATCACGATCCAATTCAGGCAAACAAGAATGAATAAATCGGTATTGTTCCAGACCAGTAGTGGTTTGCTGAAACTCTACATCCCCCGTCAAACATAATTGGATATGATCAGCTTTACGAGATTGAATTTCCATTTTTTCTCCAATTCAGTTTGGATGACACAACCCCATAAACTGCTAAACGTCATCAGCATCCATGTCATCGCTCCCTTCGTCTAAATCATAACTATCCTCTTCAACTCCCATTAGGTCAGATATTTCTGCTTCATTTTCTAAATAATCAAAACTTTGGGCGTCCCGTTCCAATAAGCGACCGGTACTCTCCAACCAACCTAAAATCGATGCATTTTGCTGTAAGGGGATCACTTGAGCTGGTTGATGACGAGGTTGTTCACGTAATGATGGATTGTACATGGTTGAAAGGTGATATGAATGATAAAAGAACGATCATAGAGTTGCTCTATTGAATTATACTCGACTTCCTCTGGTGAAAACAGAGTGGTGAATCAGGTTCATTTTCTAAGCCCTAGGGGTATGGGAAATGAACCTGAATATAAGTGAGGTATACCATTGGGTGCTACTGCCAATAGTTGGTTGACAAGTGCAATTGAAAGTAGTTTATGTCTTGATAGATTAGAAAAAGGAAGTTACCCCCCGCCGTACTAATCTTGTGTGATTCATACTTCCTACCCTGGTTGACTGACAAAAGTTGTACGCCCTCACCCCTAACCCCTCTCCCAGGGGGCGAGGGGAGCCGATCCACCCTTCCGGGTTCCCTCTCCCATCGGGAGAGGGCTAGGGTGAGGGCTTTCGGGGTTTTGGCTGAGAAGTTTTGTCAGTCAATCAGCTTCCTACCTTAAAAGGTTGGGGATTTCAAATTTTCCCCCATGGCTCTTATGATCAAGATTAACAAACAATCCACCTATATGGGAAATCCCTGAGGAGGGGAAATGTCTGGCAAGGCAAATTTATTAGAAGCGATCGCAGGAAAAAATCGAGGATTATTGGCAACCCCAACCGATCGACAATTTATTTTGTCTGCGGTCTCAAAACTAGAGGACTTCAACCCCACTAGCCGACCTACGGAAGCCCTGGAACTTCTTGAAGGCAACTGGCGATTGTTATATACCAGTAGCCGTGCCCTACTGGGACTAGGTCGATTTCCTTTAGTGACCCTAGGGCAAGTCTATCAATGTATTCGGATTGGAAATTCCCAAGTCTACAATATCGCTGAAATTCTAGGTATCCCCTATTTAGAGGGAATTGTAAGTGTAACTGCCCAGTTTACAGCCACATCTGAACGTCGAATAGATATTCAGTTTCAGCGAACCATCATTGGATTGAAACGGCTAATGGGGTACGGATCACCAACGGAATTCATTACTGGGATTGAATCAAGTCAATCTTTTCCTGCAATTGACTTTTCCAATCCTAGGAGTGAACAATCTGGCTGGTTAGACATCACTTATTTAGATCAAGATTTACGGATTAGTCGGGGGAATGAAGGAAGTATTTTTATTTTAACTAAAGCAATCTAATACTAGTTCCTTAGTTCAGCTTCAAGTTTATTTGAATTTCTAGTCCATGAAACAGTGTCTGTTAAACCTTGCCAATTGGGTTTTGGCTTTGCCACGACCAGTAAAACGCATCATCGTATTTGTGATTGATTTAAATTTATGTACGTTGACAGTTTGGTTAGCCTATTATCTTCGTCTGGGAGAATTTATTGATTTTACTGGTTCAAGTGTTTGGAACAGTGGCTTTCAGTGGTCTAGAAATGCTGCGATCGTTCTTGCCCTGCCAATTTTTATCCTTTCAGGTCTTTATCGAGCCATTTTTCGATATAACGGATGGCAAGCTTTGCTAACCGTTGCACAATCCGTTGGATTATACGGTATAGTATATGTCACCATCTTTACAGTTATTGGGGTTGATCAAGTGCCACGGACCATCGGCATTATTCAACCCATTTTGCTTCTTTTATTTGTTGGGGCATCCCGGACTATTGCCAACCAATGGTTAGGGAATCAATACCAGAGTCTCTTCAAACAAAAGACTCTTTCAAATGTCCTGATTTATGGTGCTGGAAGTGCTGGGCGACAACTGGCAGCAGCACTCACGAATATTCATGACATGAAATTGGTTGGGTTTCTAGATGATGATGTGGGATTACAGGGATATGTCCTCAATGGACAACCGATTTATGACCCAAAGGATTTACCCAGAATAGTCACAAAATTAAACGTGAGCCACATTCTCCTGGCAATGCCTAGTAGTAGTCGTACCAATCGTAAGGCTATTCTGGAGAAAATTCGCGGTACCCGGGTTTCAGTCCATACTTTGCCCAGTGTGTCTGATTTGGCCACAGGTAAAGTAACCGTTTCTGACCTACGGGAACTGGATCTGGATGACTTACTCGGTCGAGATCCCATTGACCCTGACCCAGTGTTATTAGCCAAGAACATTCACGGTCAAGTGGTATTAGTGACTGGTGCAGGCGGGTCAATTGGTAGTGAACTATGTCGTCAAATTATCACTGTTCATCCCTCTAAGTTACTGTTAATTGAACAAAATGAATTTGCCCTCTATATGATCCACCAGGAATTAGAGAAGGCATTGGATAATCAACATATTGAAATAGTACCATTACTTGCTTCGGTTCAAGACCATCAACGCATGGAAGAGATTATGGGTACCTGGCATCCCCATACCATTTATCATGCCGCTGCTTACAAACACGTTCCTTTAGTGGAACATAATCCAGTTGAAGGGATTAAGAATAATGTATTTGGAACCATGTACACAGCATATGCTGCTTTAACCAGTGGGGTGAATAATTTCGTATTGATTAGCACTGATAAAGCTGTACGACCGACTAATATCATGGGAGCCAGTAAGCGATTGGCTGAAATAACCCTACAATCCCTTGCCGCAACGAACCCATCCACCCAATTCTCCATAGTGCGATTTGGTAACGTATTAGGTTCATCAGGTTCTGTGGTTCCCAAGTTTCGTCAACAGATTTGTAACGGTGGACCCGTTACCATCACCCATCCAGACATAACCCGTTATTTTATGACTATTCCGGAGGCTGCCCAATTAGTAATTCAAGCTGGTGCCATGGCTCAAGGGGGAGATGTATTTGTACTGGACATGGGGCAGTCAGTTAAAATTATAGACCTGGCTCATAGAATGATTGAATTATCCGGACGAACTGTTCGGGATGTCCATAATCCAAACGGTGATATTGAAATCCTAATTACGGGTCTAAGACCTGGTGAAAAACTATATGAAGAATTGTTGATTGGTCATAACCCTCAAGGAACTTCTCATTCCAAAATCATGAAAGCCCACGAAGATTTTATCCCTTGGCAGGAACTTCAGGGTACTCTTCATCAGTTGGAGAGATTATTCACTACCAACGACATCACTAAGATTCGAGCAATGATGGAAGAATTAGTTCATGGTTATACTCCTCAAAGTGAGATTGTAGACTGGATATATTTAGAACATATACTGAAAACGTAAGGTTGGTTTTCAGGTTCCATAAACTTGATGATAATACCGACGATAGTCATCCGATAGTAGGGGCATCCACCAATCTGAATGGTTTAAATACCAACTGACTGTTTTACGCAACCCCTCTTCCAAGGACACGCTGGGGAGCCAGCCAAGTTGGGTCTTTATTTTGGTGGTGTCCATCCCATAGCGACGGTCATGACCGGGGCGATCGGTGACAAATGTAATTAAACGATGACTGGGGGCAACGGGTAAGTTTAAGGCGAGTTCATCCATCAACCGACAAAGGGTGGTAATTAAGTCGATGTTAGTAATTTCACAGTTACCCCCTATGTTGAACGTTTCCCCCGCTGGAGCATGGTGGAGGACAACATCAATGGCTCTACAGTGATCTTCCACAAATAACCAATCTCGCACATTTAGTCCATCGCCATAGACGGGTAACGTTTGTCCCAACAGTATGTTGACACACATTAAAGGAATAAGTTTTTCAGGGAAATGATAGGGTCCATAATTGTTGGAACAATTCGTAATTAAGGTTGGTAATCCGTAGGTATGAAAGTAGGAACGGACTAAATGATCGCTGCCTGCTTTAGAGGCTGAATAAGGACTATTGGGAGCATAGGCTGTGGTTTCCGAAAAAGATGGTTCATGGGGGGCTAAACTACCAAATACTTCATCCGTAGAGATGTGTAAAAAACGGAGATGGTCTGGTTTTCCCTGCCCGATCCAATATTGGCGAAACGTTTCTAGTAAATTAAAAGTTCCCAGTACATTTGTGTTCACAAATGCACCCGGACCCAGAATGGAACGATCTACATGGGACTCAGCCGCGAAGTGAATGATGGTATCAATCTGATGCTGATTCAAAAGGTCGTGTATCAGAACTGGGTTGTTAATATCCCCTTGGATAAAGCTAATTTGATGATTTTCGATTAAGGTGTGAATATTATTCAGATTTCCTGCATAGGTCAACGCATCTAGTACCCAAAGAGGAGTCTGGGGGTAGTGACTTGTCCAATAATGAACAAAATTACTGCCGATAAACCCGGCTCCTCCCGTCACCAATAATCGCTGCGGAATGAATTGAGTCAATGGTTTACTCCTGAAGTTTAAAACATCTGGTTATTTGAATCTTGGGTATCTGGTTGACTGACAACAGTTGTACGCCCTCACCCCCAACCCCTCGCCCCCTGGGAGAGGGGAGCCGATCCACCCCTCCGGTTCCCTCTCCCATCGGGAGAGGGCTAGGGTGAGGGCTTTCGGGGTTTTGGCTGAGAAGTTTTGTCAGTCAATCAGCTTAGGTATTCTGAGTGTAAACTATGTAAATTGCGATAAGTAAAATCCCTATGGTATCCTGCGCAGTTACTAGACAGACGAGGAAATCGAGATTTTGCGGAGTGTCATGCACCCCATCTCTCAGATCTAAACTAGTTCAATTTGAGAGTCATCACCAATTAGGAACTGGGAAGCCTTTGGACGTCGCGGATTTGTCCTCAAGTGGGCACGTTGACCAATCACACTGTCCACAATCCGATGGTGGATACCTTCAATGCATGCTGACTGAAGTACGACGCTGTGGTCAATTTCTGTATCTAACAATCGTACTCCGTCTGAAATACTACTATAGGAACCAATAAAAGAATTTTCAATGTGACAGTCACGACCAATGATAACGGGACCCCGAATGACTGAATGAATGATGGTTGTACCCTGCCCAACTTGGACTCGACCCTTAATTTGGCTATGGATGGCTTCAATTTCAGTTGAGGGCGGTTGAAAACAAGTATCCAGTAACAGTCGATTGGCTTCTAATAAATCATCTTTTTTACCCGTATCTAACCACCAACCCGCAAGTTGACTAGCTTTAACGGTTTTACCATCGTCAATTAACTGCTGGATAGCATCTGTGATCTCCAACTCTCCCCGTGAAGATGGCTTGATTTTTGCGATCGCTCCATGGATTGTGGGAGAAAAAAGATAAATTCCCACTAATGCCAAATTAGAGGGTGGTATTTGAGGTTTTTCAATCAGTTGTATCACCTGTCCATCGGCAGCCAGTTTAGCTACTCCGAAGGATTGGGGATTTACAACTGGTTTTAGCAAAATAGATGCATCCAGATCATTCTGCTGAAATTCATGAATAAAACTATTTAAGTTATCTTGAATTAAGTTATCGCCCAAGTACATAATGAATGCATCATCCTGAAGAAATGGACGGGCAACCTGAACCGCATGAGCTAAACCGCTAGGTTTATCTTGTAATATATACGTGATACGGGCTCCAAATTGATCTCCTAAACCAGTACGTTGTCTTACTTCAGCGCCCGTTTCTGGGCTAATAACAATACCAATCTGGTCAATACCGGCAGAAACAAGGTTTTCTATCCCAAACCAGAGAATGGGTTTGTTCATGACAGGAACTAATTGTTTCGCTCCGGTGTAAGTAATGGGACGGAGACGGGTTCCTTTACCACCAGATAAAATCAGTGCTTTCATAAGTCTTTACAGTTAGGTCACAGAGTAACTAATAATTGATTTAA
This sequence comes from uncultured Synechococcales cyanobacterium, assembly GCA_903897715.1. GTDB lineage: Bacteria > Cyanobacteriota > Cyanobacteriia > CAIUCS01 > CAIUCS01 > CAIUCS01. The sequence goes on along the minus strand of CAIUCS010000074.1, from coordinate 15,523 downwards.
CATCTTTCGCACACTATGGTGCCAGTAAGGTAAGGGACGCTGTAAAAGGTGGCTGAGTTTAGTCGTAGAAAGGACAGAATAGGCAGGACGAGGGGCAGGACGGGGGTAAGAAGCCGTGGGAATCGGAAGGATTTGGGGGGGATGATGAAGTAAGCCCATCGATTGTGCTTCATCAAAAATCGTCATTGCCACATCAAACCAACTAGCCACTCCTGTACTAGTACAATGATAGATTCCGGTTGCTCCTGCGAGTATTAAGGGAATTAGATCATAAATAATAGCAGCGATATCATAGGACCACGTGGGACTCCCAATTTGATCCACAACCACCTTGATCAGATCCTGCTCAGTTCCTAATCGAAGCATCGTTTTAATAAAGTTGTTTGATTGAGGGGCAGTCCCATAGACCCAGGCTGTTCGCACTACAACCGATTGGGGATGGGCTTGTTGCACAGCAACTTCTCCCTGTAATTTTGTTTGTCCATAAATACTTAAAGGATTTGTAGGGTCGGTTTCCTCGTAAGGAGTATTTTTAAATCCATTAAATACATAATCAGTGGAGAGATGAATGAAGGCGGCTCCACACCCATAGGCGGCTGATGCCAGTTGGGCAGCCGCTAAATGATTAATTTGATTTGCCAATTCATGCTCCGTTTGAGCGCGATCGACGGCGGTATAGGCTGCTGCATTAATCACAACTGTAGGGCAATACCCCTGAATAACAGGGGTAATTTGTGCCAGTTGGGTCAAGTCAAGCTCGGAACGTGACAGAGAAATGATGTCTCCAAGGGGTGGTAAGACTCGAAGCAAGTCATGCCCAACTTGTCCTCGACTGCCAACAACAACAATTTTCATTAAGGATAGACCTCGATTTCATCAAATTGCTTTCCTGCTGAGTCTTTATCTGATAAAATCACCTTTAATTTTCCGATTGGCCAGCCTATGCCGGTCTTGTTGTCACTCCAGAACAGGGTTCGTTCATGGAGAGGGGCGTAATAATCAGTTGTTTTGTAAAGAACTTCAGCCCGGTCAGACAATACTAAAAAACCATGGGCAAATCCTGGTGGAATCCATAATTGTCGTTTGTTTTCAGCCGTCAGAATTTCTCCTACCCATTGACCAAAGGTAGGGGAAGACTTGCGTAGATCCACTGCTACATCAAAAATTTCACCAATAATGACTCTTACTAATTTACCTTGAGGCTGATGAATTTGATAATGCAAGCCACGCAACGTTCCCTGTAAAGAAGAGGAATGATTATCTTGAACAAAACTGAAACTTAAATTTGCCTTATCTTGAAATATACGTTGATTATAACTTTCCATAAAAAAACCTCGATGATCTCCAAAAATCTGAGGTTCAATAATGAGGACTTCAGGGATATGGGTGGGAATAATGTTCATGTGTTGATGAAGTAGTCTTTGAGTAGTCTAAGCAGATAGAGCAATGCGAAATCCATAGTAACCACTACGGAAAATTTGATAATACCAATCCCGGGATGCAGACCGGGCAAACTTAGCCCCAAAGTGCCAAGAACCACCTCTCACAACCCGCTTTCGGCTATCATCCCCCGTCAACCAGGCACTACCATCAGTGGGAGCACCGCGATAGTGATCATGATGGATATCCTCTACCCACTCCCATACATTTCCATGGATATGATATAAGCCCCAGGGATTGGGGTATAGACTATCCACTGCCACTGTCTGGGTACGATACTCTCCCTTTGGAAGGGTACCATAGGGGGAATTACCATTATAGTTTGCTATCTCAGGGGTTACCCCTCCATGGTAACTAAAGGCTGTATCGGTTCCCGCCCGGGCAGCATATTCCCATTCCGCTTCCGTTGGCAACCGGTAAGCCCTCCCACTAATCCGGTTGAGTCGTTGGATAAATTCTTGGGCATCATCCCAACTCACCCGCTCTACAGGATGATTTTTCCCAGGGAAGCAGGATGGATTAACACCCATAATCCTTTCATATTGGGCTTGGGTAATTTGATAACGTCCCATAAAAAATGGTGAAACAGTGACCCAATGCTGGGGTCCTTCATCCATGGTTCGCTGTTCTTCATAATCTGGAGAACCCATCTGGAATATTCCCCCCGGTATGGCTACCATTTCCAACTTAATTCCATCAATGGGCAAATCTAAGCTGGTTTCAATAAACTTACCCCCTGGAGAATCCCTATTGTAGGGGGTAACTTCTCCTTGAAAACTCACTCGGGCGGTGGTAAATTCATAGGGATGGATTTCTGCTGATGGGGGAGTTGGCGGTAAGTCGTATACGGGAGGTTTATTCCATTCTGAAAGATTAGCATACTTGTCAGTTGTCTCCACAGGTTGGAGATGGGTTCTAATCGAATAAGAGCTGCCTTCTCCCGGGTTGGATCCATCTAAATCTCTCTGACTCCATATACCTAAAACCAAGCCCCAAGTGTCAACTGTCCACAGTGCCAATTCATGGTTTAATTTACGATTCTCTTTGAATCGATAAATCAAGTCTCCCCTAATGTCGTGCCAATTGGACTGGTTCTGAACTAATTCAGTTGGTATTTTGTCTTCAATAGCAGCGACGATAGCTGACACTTGTGCCCCAGAATTTCCACATAAGACTTTCATAACCCGGTCACATTTCTGGGGGTCTTGAGCCAAGGAAAAACCAAAACGACGAATTAGGTCATGCAAGGTTTGTCGCGGGTCAGCCATAATCACAGAAAAACGAATGAACTATCTTTGGTTTACCGAAAATCTTAACTCTGACGATTTAGCTCTGGTGGATTCTTAACGTAATGCAGCCACTGAAATTAATGCCGCTACTTGTTGAGCAATAGTCTGTAATGACTGAGCAGAGGCAGACTCAGGAGCAGAAAGCACAATTGGAATTCCCATATCTCCACCTTCCCGTAACGGGATTTCCAGAGGAACACAGCCAAGTAACGGTACGCCTAATTCTTGGGATGTCTTTAGCCCCCCTCCAGACCCAAAAATATCATAGTGGCGATCGGGTTGATCAGGAGGGATAAAATAACTCATATTTTCTACAATCCCCAAGACGGGAACCCCCAATTGTTGGAACATTTTTAACCCTTTCCGGGCATCCAGAAGGGCAACAGTTTGGGGAGTGGTGACAATAATCACTCCAGCCATTGGCACCGATTGTGCCATGGTCAATTGGGCATCTCCGGTTCCGGGGGGCATATCTACAACTAAATAATCCAACTCCCCCCAATCGACTTGATAAAGGAATTGACGGATTACCCCGTTTAACATTGGACCCCGCCAAATTACCGGTTGATCCCGATCAATGAGGAAACCCATAGATACCAGATGCACGCCATGATTAAAAGCAGGTTCCAGAATATCCCCTTCTATCCCTGGACGAACGGTAATTTCTGAACCGGAAACCCCCAGCATGGTAGGTACGTTTGGACCATAAATATCGGCATCTACCATGCCAACTTTAGCACCTGCCTGAGCCAAAGCAACTGCAATATTGACAGCAATGGTACTTTTGCCCACCCCCCCTTTGCCACTGGATACCGCTATAATGTTCTTAACTCCTTTGATTCCCTGACGGTTGGGTAGAGTTTTTTGCTGGGGAATTTCAGCAGTAACATGGATATCCACCCCTTCCACTCCAGCTAAGTTTTGAACGGCTCGACGACAGTCATCCACAATGAACTCTCGTAAAGGGCATGCCGGGGTGGTTAATACTAGGGTGAACTGAACCTGACCACCGTTAATGTCAATATCACGGATCATGTTCAGTTCGACTAAACTTTTTTGAAGTTCTGGGTCTTGGACTGGACGAAGACTTTCGAGAACAGCGGCTTTATCAAGGGTGGCAGACATTGTTTAGTTTGACTAGGTGTAATGACTATCAATGGATTCAAGTAACCGGAGACTTGAGGGCATCAGACAGGGATCCCCAGTTAAATGAACGATCGCCCCCCATTTCAACCGTCACCTTTACTCTGGGCTCAATGGATGGTAAAAGCACCAAATAATCTAGCTCTTGGCGAGACAAGACATGACCTTCTAGAATCCAGAGGACTAAACCTTTTGATTGGGGCGGTAAGGTTGCCAGACGATAGGTAAGGATGGGCGGAATGTAGTACACATCCCCGACTGCAGCGCCATTACCAATATCTTTTTTCCCTAAGTGGGGAGGGCGAACCCCATGAACCCCAGTGAGATAAGCAGATAAATCCCCAAGCCCCCGGGCAGTAATGCTATATGTAGTATAACCTGCAATCTGTAATCGACGGTTATAGCGTCCCTCGTATCCTCCTTCCAAGGGAACATATAGGGCTAAAGTACCTGCTTTTTCCAAATCACGTACAAATTGTTTTCCGATTTCAAGCAAAGCCATGGTGAGTAATCCTAAAAAGTAGTCAGATACCACAGGGTAGAACTGGGATTTAATTCATAATGAAGAATATTCCATTCACACCCTCCTTAGCCGAAAGGGGCGGGGACTCCCAGGGTGACCGCACTAAGTATACTATTGGCGGGTAGTCGGACATTGCCAACTGCGCCAGATTGGGGGTTTACGTTGGCTCACACGTCGGACTGCCCATCCACTGATTTAAGTTTACCAATCTTGTGACCTAAAGGACAGGACTTGACTGCCGTTATTACTATAGGTTAATTAAATAACCCTTTAATCATACTCTATCCATGTGTCGCCCATGGAAAAATGTCGGGTTAAAACCTCGTCCTTCCGTGATACTGGTAAAAATACCCTATATAAGGGGACTAAATCCCAGTATAGTAGGTGGTGTGCAATCCCACTTGTCATTAAATCCTTCACAAGGGATCTGGTTGTGGTCTTGAAATAACCTTTATCCGTTCCAGCGCTGAAGAACTAGACGAATTGAACCATCTTGATTTTGGTGCTGTTCAGTCATCTGAAAGCCCTGATGACTACTGGTTGCTAATACCGTATGATAAGCATAACGCTGACTGACTAAACTTAAAAATCGGTCAACTGACCAAGCTTGCTGCCAGAACTGTAAATCTGTTACCACTTCATATTCCTCACCATTCCAACTAAAGCCAATATCGTAACCATTATCCTGTTGGATGATCAACTGGGCAACACGGGTTTGGTTTTGGTATCCCCGCACTTCAGAGGAACCAGATTTCCAGTTAACTCCCAAGTCTGACAAAGCACATTGGAGGAAGTCAAGATGACGGATTTGGGTCTTAATATGGCTAAAATGTGACATAAAATTTAGTATCGGTAAATTAAATTGAGTAATGAAAATAAATAGAGCTAAACAAAACTACTAATTCCTAGACCACTGCACTGAGGAATATAGTATGGGCAAACGTTTTATAATCCAGTCAATCATCCTAATCTGTAATTTGGGGTTACAAGACGATTCAAACGATTCACGCTTTAAGTCCATGATTCGTATACTCCAACCAGACCTTCGGTTGTAACGGTTGAATGGGAGGATTGATAAAAATAATCGGCAGAACTACTACGATGGATTAAATGACCGAGTTGAGATTCAACTTCAGCAGTTAGCTCTGTGCAAGCACTGCCTGATACTCCGATAACTTTTTCCACTACCCGTCCATCCGGGTAGATGATGAATTCTAAAGTTTCCATTAACGTGCTGTCTCCGGAAAAGAGTGACTTATATAGAATTGGGTATCGCTGATAGTATCAGGGCTCCCCGTCTAAACCTTGTAGATAACGATCAACGTTGACCAATTTAACGTGTAAACCTCAAGCGCCTTAAAAGTGGAATCCTGATTTTTCCGTAGAGGAAAAATGCAATCCCACAAAGGATTTACCAGATCAAACTTTATAAATCGCACACAAATGTATGCAATCTTTACAAATTTTATTTCATTTTAGAGCATTTACTCCGTAATTCAACGGTTCTTCTTGACTTTTTGTTTGTCGGATAGATAAATTGTTTTTATACTTTTCTTGCTGCTATTCACTTTTAGGAACTCTATAAAACAAAAATCCTATTTCTCAATTAATCAAACTGTCCCTGATTAAGAATTACTGCTTTAATGGGAGGGAATTAAAATGGGGTATACAGTCCATCTCACAATTTCAATCAAGTTTGAGAGATTCGTTCAATTCCTTATGATTGTGGTTTCCTGTGCCTCTGAATTTTAGTAATGTCAATTTTCTATGGGCTTCCATCCTAGTGGAAACCTTATATCAATTAGGGTTGAAAATTGCGCTGGTGTGTCCTGGTTCCCGTTCAGCCCCCCTTGCCGTTGAATTTGCTCAACATCCACAGATTGAATCAATCCCCATCCTCGATGAACGTTCGGCTGCTTTTTTTGCTCTAGGTTTAGCCCAACGTAGCCAAAATCCTGTTGTTGTTGTTTGTACATCAGGAACAGCAGGGGCAAATTTTTTTCCCGCAGTCATTGAAGCAAAGGAATGTAAAATACCATTACTTGTGCTGACAGCTGATCGTCCACCAGAGTCGCGCCATTGCCACGGGGGACAGACCATTGACCAGTTGAAGTTATTTGGTACTTATCCTAACTGGCAACTGGAAATCACTCTGCCTTCATTACAAATAGAACGCCTGACTTATTTACGACAAACCCTGATTGTGGCCTGGGAGCGAAGTCAATTCCCTGTAGCAGGACCCGTTCATTTGAATCTTCCCTTTGCCGATCCTTTGGCACCCCTGCTTGAGTCCAATACCCAGGCATTATTCCCCATTCTCCGTCCAGACTCTTTTTTCCGAAGAGTTGGATCCAATGTATCCTATCGTCAAATAATTAATGAACCATTTGACTACTCCTTCCCTCCTAACGGTTTGATTATTGCAGGGCTTGCCCAGCCGCCCAACCCCGAATCTTACAGTAGGGCGATCGCCCAATTATCCCAACTACTTCAGTTTCCGGTGCTAGCAGAAGCCCTCAGTCCAATTCGCAACTATGCCAGTCTAAATCCCAACTTAATTTCCACCTATGACCTGATTCTGAGACATTCTGAATGGGCAGACCAATTGAAACCACAAGTGGTCATCCAGATAGGGGCGTTATCCACTAGCAAGGAGTTACGCCATTGGTTAGAACCCCAACAAGTTGATGGATGGATCATCGATCCCAGCGATCGCAACCTGGATCCGCTCCATGGTTGTACCACCCATTTAAGGGTATCAATTGAAGAATTCTTGCAGATCCTTACCAATCAATCTCCCTATCCTCAAAACCAATCCCACTCCTATCTTCAGCAATGGAAAGAATTAGAAATCCATGTGCGTACCCATCTTGACCGTACTTTGACAGAATTAACAGATGGATTTGAGGGTAAGGTTGCCTGGATATTATCCCAACACTTACCTGCCCACACTCCCCTATTTGTAGCTAATAGCATGCCGTCCAGGGATATGGAATGGTTCTGGGCTCCTTCGGATCGGGCTATTCAACCTTACTTTAACCGGGGGGGAGGCAATGGCATTGATGGCATTTTATCCACAGCTCTTGGAGTGGCTCATCGCAATCGTCCAACCGTTTTACTGACAGGGGATTTATCCCTCCTCCATGATACCAATGGGTTATTGTTGTTTCCCCAATTCGTAGGACACCTAACGATTCTATTAATTAATAATCGGGGCGGAGGCATTTTTGAATTATTACCCATCAGCCAGTTTGACCCTCCCTTTGAAAACTTTTTTAGTACCCCCCAATCCGTTGAATTTGGTGCCTTAGCCACTGCTTATGGCATTGAGTATGAACTGATCCACAACTGGCAACAACTTCAACAAAAAATTCAACAACTACCCCAAACTGGTATCCGATTATTAGAATTCCGTTGTGACCGTAAAGCTGATGCCCAATGGCGTAAGCTTCATTTGGGTGAAAAAATTCAATCCGATGGAAAAAATTGAATGGCGGGGCGATCGCTTAAAAGAAAGTACCCTCCTTCCATCAGATGGCATAAAATTAAATTAATTGAACTCAATGGAATTTCATGACTTCATCAGAGCAACTTCAACCATCAGTTCCCAATCTCTTATCTGTTACCCCATCAGCGGCAAAACTTTCGTTGTTCAGAAATTTAATGGGAGAGGTAGGACTGGATGCATACTGGATTCCGTCGACAGATGAACACTTGAATGAATATCTACCCCTTGCTCGGGAACGTCGAGCTTGGTTGACGGACTTTCATGGTTCAGCGGGGGAGTTACTCATCAGCCAAGAACAATGTTGGTTATTTGTTGATTCCCGTTACCATGAACAAGCGGAACGGGATGTGGATCAGTCCTTATTTCAAGTGGTAAAACTGGGTTTGCCTGGTCATAAAACTCCAATCGCTACATTGACGGAATTGGGAGACGGGGCAATGGCTCAACACCGTCCTTTTTGTCTAGGGTTTGACCCCTTTACCCTGACCGTAGGGCAATGGCGAAAATTTAAGGAAGAGTTGGGGTGGATAGGAATTGACCTAGTTCCCACACCTCAAAACCTAGTGGATACACTACGTTTGCACAGTCCTTATGCAGAAATAGATCCCATCCCTCCTATTGGCACCTCCCCCCTCATCACTCTGCCCACAAGCATCACAGGGTTAACCATCGGTGAAAAATTGGATCGGGTTCGTGAAATGTTGCGTCACCATCGAACTGACGTGCTACCCATTACTAAACTAGATCATGTTGCTTGGCTATTTAATCTACGGGGACAAGACATTCCCTATAACCCGGTTTTTTGGGCCTATGGGGTGGTGACGATGGAAAATGCTTACTTATTCACCAACCTAGAACGGATAGATGGGGAGGTAAAACAAGGGTTAACTCCTACTGTTACCCTCTATCCCTATGAAGATTATCAATCCAAATTACCAGCATTAGTCCATTCCCATAATGGTTCGTCGTGTTCACGAGTCCTGTTGGATATCCATCGAACAACCATGGGAACCTATGAATTACTGATGAATGCCCATGGGAAACTAGTGGAAGTTGATAGTCCGGTGGAAATCCTAAAAGCTCAGAAAAGTGCGGTGGAACTGGAGAGAATGGCTTGGGCTAATCTGAAGGCTAGTCGGGCTAAAACCCTTACTCTAAAATGGTTGGAGACTACCATCACCCATCAGATTCCAGTTACAGAAGTTGATGTAGCCCGACAAATAGAGAAGTTATATGGAGAAGTAGAAGGATTCCAAGGGTTGAGTTTTAATACCATTGCAGGTGCCGGTACAAATAGTTCCATCGTGCACTATGGTACCCCTAACCCCAATCAACTCTTAGAACCTAGTCAATTCCTACTGCTAGATTCTGGTGCCCAATACTGGGGCGGGACGACAGATGATACCCGTACCATCATTGTGGGTGACCCAACCCCTGAACAGCGCCATCGCTACACATCTGTCCTAAAAGCCCATATTAATTGTGCCATGCAACACTTTCCCCAAGGAACCACGGGGCATCAACTAGATGGGATTGCCCGTTGGTCTTTATGGCAATCCCATTTAGAATATGGACATGGCACTGGGCATGGGGTGGGTGCATTTTTGAATGTCCATGAAGGTCCTAATGGAATTAGTAAACGTTCCAATGGGGAACTAAAACCCGGCATGGTTACTTCCATTGAGCCTGGTTACTACCAACCGGGATGGGGAGGAATCCGCCTAGAAAACCTATATGTGGTGGTGGATCAAACCTCCAACTACCAACCTACCGTTCATGGAGAAGGGGTCAACGACACAGAACCACACTGGTATGGGTTTGCGCCGTTGACCTATATTCCCTTTGATAACCATCTCATTGACTTTGACCAGTTAGATCATCGCCAATTAGAATGGTTAAACGCTTATTATCAATCCGTGATTGAACAACTGAGACCAGAATTGACCCCAGAAGAACTAGGATGGTTACGCCAAACTTGCCAAAATGGAATGCCGGTTACGTCCTCCTAAAATTAACCTGGGAAGGAATGGAGGATAAAAATTCATGGCACTTAGGGGGGAATCAATCGGGAACTAATCCCTGTTGAGAACTTTGGATATAGTCTAATAATCCTTCACAGGCATCCTGTAACAAATCCAATACTTGGTGGAATCCATCTAATCCCCCAAAGTAGGGGTCTGGCACCTCCCGTAACTTATGGCGTGAACAAAAGTCTGCCATAAGCTTTACCTTATGCCCATATTCCTGATTACGATCCAAACTTAAAATCCCTTGATAATTATCCCGATCCATTGCCAAGATTAAATCAAATTGTGCGAAATCTGAGGAAGAAAATTGTCGGGCTTGACCTTTCATTATTATACCCCGTTGAAGGGCAGCAGCAACCATACGCTGGTCGGGGGGACTCCCAATGTGATAACTGGCAGTACCAGCAGAGTCACAAGTGATTTTTCCTGATAAACCCCGCTTTATGATTAAGTCGTTCATCAGGTTCTCCGCTGCCGGGGAACGACAGATATTGCCTAGGCAAACAAAAAGAAGTTGATAGGACATGGGGTTTTTATTGGTCTTTGATTTAATAGGATAACAAAGTTGGACAAAAAAACGATACCAATTATTCCAAACCTAGTTCTCGTTTCAGTAAACTAATTGATTTTGCTCCAATATAATTTTCAGCACAGATCAACTGGGGAGGACGAATTAGATCATTTCGTACCGATTGAATCGCTGCCTTAACTTTTCCCAAACTCGCTTGGTCACTGATAATTGTTTGGGCACTATGGATCAATGCATCTAGTTTATATCGGTTGTTCACCTGGGCTGTCATAATGCGCAAGGAATCCCCGCGCAAGCTATAAACAATGACTTCTGCTGCCCTCAGGAAACCTGGACTAATGCTGACTAAGCCTAAACAACTATCTTGGGGTAAACCGGTAATCATCTTAATTTCTTTGGCATAATCATAAATGTCTACCGGGATGACTCTAACGGAACGGGGAGCGGCGATCGCCTCTGCAGCTTGAATGAAATATCGACTGGTGACTACAGTACAAGAACGGGTTTGTTCTAAAACCTGTCCCAGTTCCTCCAAAGGCACTAGCTGCACTGGCACCTTTAGGGACTGTTCCAATTCATCAGCAATCAACTGACCGGCTCCAATATCTTCTGTGGGTGCTGTAATAATTACTTGATCATTGGAGGTTAGTCGCCAGTCTACCTCTGCCATGAATAATTCCCTGATTTCGGTTAGGGAATGCCCTTTTTTTACCAATTGGTCTACTAAGGCGCGTACCTCTCCTTCATCCTCTTGGGAAAAAACGTATATGCCAGAGCCAGCTTGAGCTTCTACCACTTTTGCTTCTTCCAATTGGCGGTAAACCTTACTAATGGTATTCCGATGTAGTCCAGTTTGCATCGCTAACTGTCGGGTACTGGGTAATCGATGACCGGGGGGATATTGACCGGATGCGATGGCAAACTCGAGCTGGTTATATAACTGGGTAGATGCTGGAATTTCGCTATCGGGTTGAATATGAAATTGAATCATCAGTAAAGCCAATAGGAAAGCGAAACAATAAAAACAAACAAACGTACATCTTATTTACTACAGTAACCCATTATCCATCCCTCTCAATGAAATTTCATGGGAACCCCCATCCAAAAAAGGAATCTGACTAGAGCTATCCACCTAAAAATAATTGGTAGGCAGGGTTTTGGCTTTCATTCCAGTAACGATAACCCAGCCCATCTAAAAAAGTTTGCCATTGGTGCATTTCATTGGGTGGTACTTGTACCCCAACCACAATCCGTCCGTAATCTGCCCCATGGTTGCGATAATGAAAAAGACTAATATTCCAGTCCGGGCTCATGGATGTTACGAACTCCATTAGTGCTCCCGGACGTTCTGGAAACTCAAATCGATATAATAATTCATTATGGGCTAATGAAGAATGCCCTCCAACCATGTGACGTAGGTGTAATTTGGTCAGTTCATCGTCGGTTAGATCAAGGGTTGGGAACCCAAATGCTTCAAATTTCTCCGCCATGACTCGGGCATCTTGGCGATTTTGGATTTGTAATCCTACAAAAATATGGGCATTATTTTGATCGGCAATACGATAATTGAATTCGGTTAGGTTGTGTTTGCCAATACATTCACAAAATCGTAATAAACTTCCGGGTTCCTCGGGGATGGTAACAGCAAAAATTGCCTCTCGATCTTCACCAAACTCAGCACGTTCAGCCACAAATCGTAAACGGTCAAAGTTCATATTTGCCCCACAGGCAACTGCTACCAAGGTTTGTTGATGAATGTGTTCCCGCTCCACATAAGCCTTAGCGCCAGCGATGGCCAATGCCCCAGATGGTTCCAAGATTGATCGGGTATCCACAAAGACATCTTTAATGGCAGCACAAATGGCATCCGTATCCACCAGGATCACCTCATCCACATAGGATTGACAAAGACGAAAGGTTTCTTCACCCACCTCACGCACTGCTACTCCATCAGCAAATAAACCCACCTGAGGAAGACGAACTCGTTTTCCTGCTCTTAATGATTGGGACATGGCATCGGCATCCACCGGCTCCACCCCGATGATTTTGATCTCAGGTCGTAAACGCTTAACATAAGCAGCAATCCCGGAAATTAAACCACCTCCCCCGATGGCGACAAAAATACCATGGATAGGCTGCTGGTATTGCCGTAAAATCTCCATACCAATGGTGCCCTGTCCGGCAATAACATGGGGGTCATCAAAGGGATGGATGAACGTTAGTCCATGGTTCGTTTCCAACTGACGAGCATAGGCATAGGCTTCATCGTAGGTATCCCCATATAATTGGACTTCAGCACCTTGAGCATGGACGGCATTCACCTTCACCTTTGGGGTTGTGACTGGCATGACAATCACCGCCCGAACCCCCAATCGCTGGGCAGCCAAGGCGACACCCTGGGCATGATTCCCAGCAGAGGCAGTAATGACCCCTTTAGCTAGGACATCCCCAGGTAAGTTGATCATTTTATTGTATGCCCCCCTTAGTTTGAACGAAAAGACCGGTTGCATATCTTCTCGTTTCAAAAGTAAGGTATTCCCCAATCGGGCGGTTAGATTTGGTGCAAGTTCTAATGGACTTTCATGGGCAACATCATAAACACGGGCAGTTAGAATTTGTACTAAGTAATCGCAATACATGGAGAGGAAAATTGAGAAAACAGGCAATTTAGGATAAAGGACAGGGAATCAAATTACACCTTTGCTTCTAACGATTTCAAAAACTCTGTATTGACCCCCGATTCCCTTGCCAACGAAATTTTACCAGTCCGGGCAATTTCCCGAATACCAAATCGATTTAATACTTGGACAATTGCCACCATTTTTCCAGGATCCCCAACGACTTCGATAGTCAAAGAATCTTCAGCCACATCCACAATCCGGGCTCGAAAGATCTGTGTCAACTCAATAATTTCTGACCGATTGGAACTGGTTGCATTGATTTTCATTAACATCAGTTCTCGTTCTACACAGGGGATTTCTGAAATGTCTTGCACCTTCAAAACATTGACAAGTTTATACAACTGCTTGGTCAGTTGCTCAATCACTCCATTATCTCCCGGAACCACCATTGTAATTCGAGAGATACCCATGTTTTCCGCTGGACCGACGGCTAAACTTTCAATGTTGAATCCACGTCGGGCAAACAACCCGGCAATCCGGGTTAAAACTCCGGCTTCATCTTCAACCAAGACAGAGAGAGTGTGTTTCATAAATTCAATACATTCAGGTTCAATACATTTAGGGGAGTTCCATGGGCATTATCCATCTTACCATCACAATACGTGGTGAACTCTATAAACTATAGGGAGTTGGCAGATGGTGACAGAATATGGTCATTCCCAAACTACCCTTCATTTAGCACTGATGTCCTTATAAATCAATTCGGTTTGTTGAGCTAAACCTGACCAATTAAAACGAGTACACAGATCCAAATAGGCACTTTCAACCAATTGCTCACCCAAGGATGGTTTTTGAAGAATTTCTAAAATCCCCGCGGACAAAGAATGGGGATTATTTCTACTGGTCACTATTCCTGTTTCTCCATGGCGTACAATTTCTGGAAGACCACCTGCGTCGGAAACCACTACTGGTACTTTTGCTGCAAAGCTTTCTAACACAACAATTCCAAAAGGTTCATACAGACTTGGAAAAACGGCACAATCAGCAATCGTTTGAAATCGATCTAAATCCATGTCGGACATAAAACCAGTAAAGTAGCATTTATCCCAAATACCCAGATGCCAAGCCTGTGCCTTTAATTCTTCGGCGGTACCGACACCAATAATAACTAATTTTGCCTGATTCTTCATTTCAGCAAATACCCGAGGAACTGCATTTAGTAATACAGAAATCCCTTTTTCGTAAGTGAGACGACCTACATAGTAGATGATTCGTTCCCCATCGGCGGCAAACTGGCGTCGAAATTGTCTCGCATCAAAATCCACGGGGATACATTTTTTCTCAGCCCGGACTCCATTGTAGATGACGTTGATTTTATCCCAAGGTATTCTTAAAGAATGGGTGATTTCTTGACGCATATAGTGACTACATACAATTACTCTCCAAGCGTGATGGGTAAGATGAACTTCCTTTTGTCCAATGTATTGCTGGGTTTTGGTATGCAACCCGTTGTGACGTCCAGCCTCGGTAGCATGGATAGTAACAATTAAGGGTAGATTAAAGTGATGTTGCAGAGCGACGGCTGCATCACCCACTAACCAATCATGGGCATGAATGATATCAAATGATCCTTCCGTGTGGATTAACTTACCACCGCGATCGCCCATACTTTCATTCATATGGGCGATCCATTGAAAGAAATCAATTCCCGGAGCAACGGAAACACGGTAAACTTTAATTCCTTCTACAATTTCATAGGGGGGGGCTTGTCCAAATTCAACTGTAATTAGATGAACTTCATGCCCCAGTTTGACTAATTCAGGATAAAGCTCAGCAGCATGACGGGCTATCCCGCCCACGATACGGGGCGGAAATTCCCAACTAAGAACTAAAATTTTCATCCTTGCCCTCGAACTCATCCTGATTGAATGGATATCTCGTTCGTTCTTGTTCTTTAATCTGTCGAGTGGAATTTGTGGAATTATAGTGCCGTGTACGGTTTAATACATCAAGCTTAGAATCTTTTGTCAATGCCCCTATAACTACTTTACTTTAAGCTAATCAATTACATCAACTATAATACTCCCCATATTCTGGACAGGTTAATACGATAGTCTCGCTGCCAATAGACTAAGAAACTATACGGAGGAGATTGCAAGCCATACAGTAAAAACGACATACTCCAGAGTTTAAGACGAAAGTGGTCGGGGAATAAAACGATCAACGAAATCGCCAGTGAAATGGGGATTCACGCAACCCAGATTACTCAATGGAAAAAACAGGCTCAGGAAGGACTCAAGGAGGTCTTTGCGGATCGCCGAGGGAAGAGCCAGAGCCAGGAACCCTTAATTGAGCACCTTTACCAGAACATTGGTCGGCTCCAAGTGGAACTGGAATGGTTGCAAAAAAATCTGGTCTTACCTCTTGAATCAAAGCAGGAACT
>CAIUCS010000073.1 GCA_903897715.1 uncultured Synechococcales cyanobacterium | reverse complement strand
TTTTACGGTTTCGAGGGAAAACAGTTCTAAGTCTTTTCCCACAATGGAAAGCTTTTTTAATATATCGTGGGTTGCCGTGATAATATGACAACCCACACCTTCTGCTTGAAACACATTTAATACTTCGCGGGGGCTTGCCCAAATTAATTCTGCCTTGGGTCTTGCACGAAGCAACTTAACTGCATCAGACATAATGGGAACCGGGTCTCTTCCTGTATCAGCTATACGACCGGCAAATAGTGAAACCATCGCCGGAGTATCACTTTCTAAAAGTTCACAGACTTGTAAAACTTGATTCAGAGTCATTAATGCTGTTACATTAATTGTTACACCATCACGGGATAGTTTTTTGATTAGAGAGCCAGAGAAAACTCCTTGGGTGTTAGTTACTGGAATCTTTACGTTAACATTTTTTCCCCAAGAAGCAATCTCGTAAGCCTGCCTTTCCATTGTTGGAAAATCATCAGCAAATATCTCAAAAGAAACAGGTCGGTCGGTGACGATACTCAGGACATCAAGAGCGAAAGCTTTATAGTCACTTACTCCTGCCTTTCGCATTAGAGTTGGGTTGGTTGTGAAGCCAGAGATCATTGGATTTTCTGACATTTCTCTGATACCATCTAAATCGGCACCATCAGCAAAAATCTTAATCTTAAACTGTCCGAAGTTTAGCATTTTATAACTTTATTGTTTCGAAAATTTTATCGGCAGCATCACTAAGAGATTTAACTGAAATATAGGGTTCTATAGGTTGATTTTCATCATATCCATAGTCAATAAAAAAATTTAACTTACAACCAGCTGCTTGACCGGCTGCTATATCACTCCAGCGATCGCCAATCATGAAACTTTGACTTAAATCAATTTCCAACTCTTCTGCAGCTTGAAGTAGTAGTCCAGGCTTAGGCTTGCGGCAAGAACATTGATGAAAATTAACATGGGGACATACTTTGATGGTAGCTAAATTAAGTTTGGATAGTAAATTACTATGGATGACATTCAGGTCGCTCCAGTTTTGTTTCCCTGTTGAGATGTCTGGTTGATTGGTAACTACAACATTAATGAATCCAGCATCATAAAACTGTTGTAATACAAATGGAACTCCTTCAATTAACCTCAATTCATTCAAATGGACAGGGGCATAGGGTTTCCCATCATGGATAATTGCTTCATTGATTACACCATCCCGATCTAAAAATATGGCAGCTCTTACCATTAGATCTGTACTCCATAAGCCATAAGATAGAGCAAAAAATATCTCAATTATTATTTCAGAAGGAAACAAAACTGGATTCAATTGCCAGTCATTACTAATTTAAATAGTAGAACCCCTCCAACCCAAAAGTCTACATGAAACTGAGACCTATGGTTACAAAGAGACTGAGATCAATAACGACCGTCAAAGCCTACTTTGTTTTGAATGGGAAAGTAGTGTTTTTTTAGTTATTATAATATAAAGTCTATTAAAGTTTTTTTATTTAGTATTTTTGGCAGCAATTCTAAATTGAGGGTTATGCAGGGGTGGTTATTGATCGACTAAAACCTCCTAAAATCCTTACAAACTTATTTTTCCGATATATCTAAGAATAAAAGAATAGAGGGGATAATCTTTGAGAAACTGTGCTGATTGACTGACAAAACTTCTCAGCCAAAACCCCGAAAGCCCTCACCTTAGCCCTCTCCCATCGGGAGAGGGAACCGGAGGGGTGGATCGGCTCCCCTCGCCCCCTGGTAGAGGGGTTGGGGGTGAGGGCGTACAACTTTTGTCAGTTAACCAGGAAACTGTGACTGATTGCCAGCCTACCTGCCCTAATTGTTAGGCAGTTTATTTTACCTAAAGTACCATAGCCTATAACGGTAAAAGTAGCAAGCAATTCCTATAAAACCCAGTAATTTCAAATTCAAATTTGGATGGTTCTGAAAGTTTTATTTCAAGGGGACTTTACAATTCTTGATAATCTGGGCGATCGCTGAAATGACCTACCATCCTTCTGAATTTGGAACTGCTGAGATAGATCCCAGGGCGGTGACCACTGAGTTTATTCCATGGCTACTATGGTCATCAGATGTACTATCCGGTGCTGATTAACGAGGCAACCAAGGCTATCCGCTGGTGCTGCAACTGCGTCCCGGTAATAGCCATCCAGGCAAGGGCATGGGGGGTTTATTGCGGTGGTTGTTTTGGCGCACGCGCTGAGTCTGGAGTGCAGATTACCCTGAAAGCCGGTAGTGGATTCTCGTTGCCCGAGATTATCAGGGTCTGTGAGCAGGCTGCGGTGAGTAATGCCCTAGGCTATAGCTGTAATGCGGTGCTGAAGGGCAAGATTCAACTGTTGCTGGAGCAAGTAATGGCTTGTCTCAATGAGACGGGCAAGACGCGGTTATTTGACGGTGTGTACTACGCAACCAAGTTAGTCATAACCCCCGGTCCATCGTGATGAAGGCAGAATGGGCTTTGAAAGCTTAGATTCCTGCTAATTGTTGCATGCAACACTGAATAGATGTCACTGTCTCCTCTAGGTGGATTGACAGTTCAGCGGGGTGCAATAAAAGAGCGATTTGGAACAAAATTTGGGTTAGATGGAGTGAATGGTGAACCCGGATTAATTAGATTATTTCTGGGATTCACTAATGAACTGGGATTTGATAAGTTGGGACTAGTTGTTGGTAAGGTTGCCAAGGCAACGCGATCGCCCCCAATGGAACGCATCAAGTCCAATATTTGGATAACATCGCCATAGACCGCCGTACGGTTAGCATATAGCAACATCAGACCCTGAGGATTTCGTTGATGGTAAACCTGTAACTCGCCAATTAATTGCTGGGAAGTAACCGGTTCTTTTTCAACATAGGTTTGCCCCAAATCGTCAACAGTAACAATGATCATCTCCTGCATTTGGGAAGTACCAGTGGTGGCTGTAGGTAAATTTACATTAATTGCCTGTTGGCGAGTTAATTGCAGGGCAGAGAGAATAAAGAAAGTCAAAATGCAGAAGATCACATCAATTAACGGAATAATTTCGATTCGTACTTCCTCTGGCGGATTGTCTAGTTCAATGTTCATAGGGACTCAACTAAAAATCAACAAATCATTTTAAAAAAGTCTATTAGCCAAAGCTGTTTTGATTCGACCAATCAAATCTTCAGGACGAATTACCCCTTCAAACCGATCAATTGGTTCTCCGTCATGAAATAAAACTAAGGTAGGAAGGGCATAAACATGATAACGAGCAGCAAGATCCGGGTAATTATCCGTATTAATTTTCACGACTTGTAATTTACCTTGGAATTGAGGTCTAACCTGATCAAGAATCTGAGCCATCATTTGACAGGGACCACACCAAGGAGCATAGAAATCAACTAATAGGGGGAGTTCAGTGCCAGATAATAGTTCACCGAAATTCCGAAATTCCTTTTTCATGGTCATGGGTTTATGGGCTAATAATACATCTAAAGTAATGCGGCAAGGGGGAAGCTCAGGTTCGTTAGACCTAAAACGAAAACGACACAAACGATTGTGATCGCTGTGTTATCCTCTATATTACCTGTGATGTGGAACTTCAATAAATCGTTTAACTGCTTCACAAAAACAGCCCTATTTGATTACGGTATTATGGGTCATCATCATTTCTATTCCAACTCCCGGATGTGGTTTTTAACGGTCATCAGTCAACCAATCACCCAGTTAAAACAGACCTCATTCAGAGTGATCAATTCCCAACCATTCACCCGGCAATGGATGTTAGGCTTTCTCCTATTGAGCCTGATGTGGGCACTCCTAGCTGGTCAATCCACCTGGGCTGCCCAGATTCGCCTGAGCCCCACTAAGCCCCGATTAGGAGATACCCTTTCTGTGGTCATAAAACCGTTTCCTGCCCAACCGTCCCAACCCCCTGTTGTACAGAGTGGTCAAAAAACCTACCCTGTCTTTAGTGTCGGAGCAGGACTGTGGCGATCCTTTATTCCTACCACACCATTGGAACGTCCTGGGGTCAGACGAATCACAGTGACAACCAATGAAACCCAAATCTTCCCGGTGCAAGTTGGTAACCGTAGTTTTCCAGTACAGCGTATTTGGTTACCCCCGGCAAAAGAAAGTTTGGCTGGAACAGACGCAGAATTTGATCAAGTGGATGCTTTTAAGCAATTGGTTACCCCTCAAAAATTCTGGAATCGGTCATTTTTAGCACCCAATGCAGGTCCAGTTACCACTGGTTATGGGGTTCGTCGGTATTACAATGGTAAATTTGCCGAAGATTATTACCATCGTGGGATTGATTATGGAGGTGCCTATGGTTCCCCTGTGATTGCTCCGGCACCAGGACGGGTTCGCCTTATTGGGAGAGAATCTAAGGGATTTCAAATCCATGGCAATACCATAGGAATAGACCATGGACAGGGAGTTGCCAGTATTTTTATTCACCTCAGTCGAATCAATGTTAATGAAGGTGATTTTGTACAAACAGGTCAGGTAATCGGTGCTGTTGGCTCCACAGGAACTGCTACCGGACCCCACTTACATTGGGGTTTATATGTGAATGGACAGTCCGTTGATCCCTATCCCTGGCGTACTCAAACTATAGAATAAACGGAATATATTTCCCCCTTGGAGGGTAGCAAAAATGAAGAAGGGACGGAGACCTGAAGTGGCATTGGGGAATCGGCGGGTGAAGTCTGTAAATTGAATGGGGACTCTATCACAGCTTCACCTCAATCAGCATTATTCTTGAATTTAGATGAATAAATGTGATAATTTTGAAACATTATATTTGATTATTGGGACTCTTAAGACTGATGGGTCTAGATACCCCAAAGTCCTTGTCCAATTCCCCCTATGGTTAGCCCCTATCCTAGTTTATTAATTCCCGACTCAGCCCTATCTGTTGCCGGATTAACCCTGTACATCCAAACCCTACTGGAGGAAGATGACGTTTTACGGCAAATTTGGGTGACTGGAGAGGTATCTAGTGTTAGCCGTTATCCCACTGGTCTATTCTTTACCTTACAAGACCCAGATGCTAAAGCAGCGATCAACTGTGTTGTGTGGAGTAGTCAACTACCCAAGTTAAGTGCCTTACCCTCATCTGGAGAGCAGTTGATACTTCTGGGACGGATCAAACTCCATCCCCAACGTGGTCAATATCAATTGGTTGTTTGGCAGATCCTGCCAGGGGGGCAGGGTTTAATGTCTTTACGCTATCGTCAGTTACGTAATCGTCTGGAAACGGAGGGATTATTTGATCAAACACGGAAACGTATCGTGCCAGTTCATCCCCAAACCATCGCGGTAGTCACATCCCCTAGGGCGGCGGCATGGGGTGATATCCAACGAACTTTACAGGAACGATATCCAGGTTTGGTAGTTTTATTATCCCCTGCACTAGTGCAGGGGGATCAGGCGCCTGAATCCATCGTTGCCGCCATTCAACGGGTTGCCAGAGATGGTAGGGCTGAGGTGCTGATCTTGGCACGGGGCGGAGGAGCTGTTGAAGATATGGCTTGCTTTAATGATGAACGGGTGGTTAGGGCGATCGCTGATTGTCCTATCCCTGTAATCGCGGGTATTGGTCACCAGCGGGATGAATCATTGGCTGACTTGGTAGCAGATGTGTGTGCCCATACCCCTACAGCTGCTGCTGAACAAGTTGTTCCCCTATTTACGGATATCCAAAGTGCCCATCGACAGCGAATTTTATCCCTACAGTTCTCGATTCAACTTTACTTTGATACAAAGTTAAATAAATTGCAACGATTACAGGATCGATTGGTTAAAGCCCAAGTCCATCGCCAACTCCAGCAACAACAACAATCATTACAATGGCTGCGTCAACGACTAACCCAATCTGCCACCCGACCGTTTGACCAAGCTCGGCAGCATTGTCAGTTCTTAGCCCAAACATTTGATAGCCTGAATCCTGTTGCAGTATTAAAACGGGGCTATGCTGTTGTGCGGTTGACTGATGGAGCGATCGCCCGTACCGCCCAAGAACTCCAACCAGGACAGTTGATTACTATTCAGTTGGGGCAAGGTGATTTGACAGCCCACGTGATTGCAGTAACCCCTAGTTCATCCCATTCATTGACTACTGACCCATACCCCTATTGAACCATGCCCTCCCCAACTGAACCCCACTGGAATTATGAAGCGACCGTTCTCCATATTGAAGCAATTGTGACTCGTATTGAGTCGGGCACCCTAGATTTAGCCGATGTTTTTGAGCAATTTAGCACCGCCGTTGAATCCCTACGACAATGCGAGCTATTTTTAGCAACGAAGCAGAAGCAAATGGACTTGTTGATTGAGACTTTAACGGATGATGATGCAATGCCTTAAGAGGGTCGGGCAACTCCCCCTTCCTTCCAGAGGAATAGAGGGAAACTAACTCAAAACTCCATGCCTAATCGGGAGAACCCTAGGATTATAATCCCAAATCACCTGACCCTAGTTCTTCAATTTTTGGCAATGCCAAGGAAGTAATAATTGTTAGGTAGGGATGTGCCATATATCCCACGGTGTATCCTTACTTATTAAAGACTTCCCAATTATTTAATGATGATTGATTATAATTAAATTAAAATTACAATTTGCAAAATACTGCTGAGTGATTCTTTACCAACGTCCATCGACCCCTACCCATAATCAACTCCAATCCATTATCTAGATCCTCGAAGCAGCAACAATGCAATTGTTATTATTTGTCAATCGTCGTTCAAGCTCCCGGGAGCAAATCCGTGAAATTCGCGATTATTTAAAAGGGCTTCAGGCAGACTATAACTTTGACTTACAGTTAGCTGACGTCAGTGAACAACCCTACCTTGCCGAGCATTATAAGTTAGTTGTCACCCCCGCCCTGGTTAAAATCCATCCGCTGCCCCGACAAACCTTAAGTGGCAATAATCTCATTTCCCAACTGGTCAAATGGTGGCCTCTTTGGCAACTTTCAATTACCGATCCCCTTTCTGCAGACCCTACATCTTCAGACGGGTTTAACCCGATGGATGAGGGAAAGGGAATCCATGATTCTGCTGAACTATTACGGTTGGCTGATGAAATCTTTGAATTGAAACAAGAAAATGAGCGGTTTCAAGACCAGTTAGCATTTAAGGATCGTATTCTGACCATGTTAGCCCATGATTTACGGAATCCACTTACCGCTGTATCCATTGCGCTAGAAACCCTGGAACTGGGACAGGATCCTACCAAAGGGTGGGGTGCCCGATTTACACCTGAATTAATTGCCCAGTTAGTTCGTCATGCCCGCACCCAAACCCGTGAAATCGATCGCTTGATCACTGACATTTTACAATCAGCCCGTGGTACCAGTACCGAGTTACAACTTAATCCTATTCCCGTCGACGTGGGTAAACTTTGTCAAGACGTTGTCCATCAATTTGGTAGTCAATTACAACCAAAGTCTCAACACATTATCATGGATATTCCATCTGACCTGCCTAAGGTCTTTGTTGATCCTGAATGGATCCGGCAGGTGGTGATCAATTTGTTGGATAATGCAGTGAAATATACCCCTGAAGAGAGTCGATTTAATTTGACCATCTTACATCGAACTTCGCAAAAGATTCAAGTTAGTATTTGTGATAATGGATTAGGAATCCCTCAGATTGATCAAGAGAGAATTTTTGAGGAACATGTCCGGCTACAACGGGATGAAGAGAAATCTGGGTACGGCATTGGTCTTGCATTTTGTCGTCGTGTGATTCGCGCCCATTATGGACAAATTTGGATGGATTCTGCCCCAAATCAAGGAAGTTGCTTTCACTTTACGTTGCCGGTCTATCGTTAGATAACCTTGTCAATAAACTGCCCCACTAGGATTATGTCGTTCATCAGAAGGATTCATTTCCCTGCTAGGCAATTCAGAAAACCTTCCCGGAGGTGGACTGGGGGGATTCGGTTAGTGAAGTAATTAACATTATTGTAGGATATCCATGATCTGGATAAATTTAATACGGGTTTTAACCAGTTTAATTCTCACCAGTGGAATTTTAATCGGTATTGGATTTATTGTTGTCCAATACTTGACCAATCCGTTTGCCAACTTACCCCCGCGTCCAACGTTTTCAGAAGAACGAACAGGCAGTCAGATTACTGGGAAATCCAGCACACCCCAGTTAAGCCCTTCTCCAGAAGTCGCTCAGACTGCCCAATCAATCCTATCAGTTGAGCCATCTCCCATTGAAGATAATAAGACAAGGTCATTGGCTCGTATCACATGGCCGGAAGGAGTGATTTTACGGGATAACCCCAGTAAGAACGCCCGACGAATAGGAGGAGTTACATATAACCAGACCGTCATTTTACTTGAAACTAGTCCGGATGGACAATGGCAACGGGTACAAGTAGAACAAAGTGGTGAACAGGGATGGCTCAAAGGGAATAATTTAGAACCTGTGGATTAACGCTTTTATCATCGTGCCCAATGAACTACGTATTTCTCCAGAATAGCAAAGAAACTATATAACATAATACCAAGACATGAAAGAGTCAGTAAGCCCGCAAAACCAAGGGGTACATCAAAGCTGGCACTAGCGCTGACGACAAGATAACCGACCCCTTTATCTGAGGCAACCGTTTCAGAAATTACAGAACCAATAAATGCGAAGGAAACCGCCACTTTTAAAGATGCAAAAAGATAAGGCATACTATGGGGAAGCCCCACCTTACGAAATAATTCTAACTGGGAAGCCCCTAGTGCCCGTAAAACATCTTTCATTTCGGGTTCAACTGTTTCCAAACCTAAGGCAACATTGGCAGCAATCGGGAAAAATGCTAACAAAAATGCAGTGAGTACTGCCGGTAAAAACCCTAAACCAAACCATAGGGCAAATAGGGGGGCTAACGCTGCCTTGGGAATGGTATTAAATCCAACTAGAATTGGATAAAGGATCAGGTACGCAAGTCGAGAATAACCAATTAAAAATCCTAAGAAAATCCCTGCTACTATGGCAAAACTAAAACCCACCATAGTGGTTTGCACCGTAACCAGGGAATTTTCGATCAGGGGTTGGGATTTTTCTACTGCGGCTGACCAAATTGCTGAAGGGGCAGGAACGTTAAATGAAGGTATATGAAAAATTTTGACAATGATTTCCCACAAAATAAACAATAATAGAGTGGTAACGGTGGGTAGTACCACGCTGGCATATTTAGATCGCAGTAAGGTGTTCATAATTAGTTCCGTTTAATATGACGACGAACATCAGCCACATAATGATTAAATTCATCGGTCAAACTGTCTTCCAATGTGCGGGGGCGGGGTAAGTCTACCTTTAATTTATACAAAATGCTACTTGGTCTGGGTCCCATTACATAAATCGTATCGGATAGATAAACTGCTTCTCGCAGGTCATGGGTAATGAGAATACACACACACTTTACTCTTAGCCAAAGGTCTTGTAACATAAACCACATTTCTTCCCTAGTAAATGCATCAAGGGCTGCAAAAGGCTCATCTAATAGAAGAATTTCTGGCTGGTGAATTAACGCTCGACAGAGGGAAACCCGTTGACGCATACCACCCGAAAGTTGCCAGGGAAATTGACTTTGGAAATCTTTAAGACCAACAGTGGCTAGCATATCCTGCGCCATGGCGATGAATTTTGCCTGCTTTTGTTTAAATTCTCGCTTATAGGGTTGTACTACTTCTAAGGGCAATAATACATTGTTTAAGATATTACGCCAAGGTAATAGGGTGGGAGATTGAAAAGCAATGCCAACATTTTTTAAGGGTTTATTGATCTTACGGTTGTGATAAAGAACCTGACCGATTGGGGCTGGAGCTAACCCTGAAACCATTCTTAATAATGAGGTTTTACCACAACCACTGGGTCCAACAAACGATACAAACTCTCCCTGATGGATGGAAAGGGAAACCTCATCAATAATTTTACAGGGTTTACCATCCACAAGATACTCAAGCCCAATTCCGTCAAAAGTTAACAGACCGTCCTGGGGAGGATAGGGTACTATCAATCGGTTTTCTGTAGGAGAAGTTTGATTCATAACGGTTTTTAAGTAATAGAGTCGTTGGGTAATAACCGAGCATATCCTGGAAAGGCTTTCCCAAAAAGAATCTTAGAAAATATACTGTAAAACTTCTTAAAGCCAAACAGCATATAGATTTTTACCATTGCAATCCCTATTCCCTAACAGGGGTACTATTAACCTACTGAATCCAATACTTTTTTTCTGTATCCTTCGCCACGAATTCCAAAGAGCTATATCTAAATCGGTCAATAACCAGACTGAGATAATTTAGGGTTCCCTTGGTCAATCCACCACTGAGAATCAAAGCCGGTTAGGGGGATGTAGGCTTGACCCCATTGGCAATCTCTATGGTAACTTTGCCAACCTCTAGTAGTTGTTCAAACGGAATAGGACTGGAAGCCCCTTCAGACAATGATTTAACAAACTTGTGCAAGCAAGCACTGTGTCCTTTATCTTGACTCCAACTGCTATGGTATTGAAATGTTGACCAACCCCAACCCCTTAATTTCCGATAATTATCTAGCTGCAAGACCCTGCCCCCACAAAAAACTTCTAAACGTTCTTTAGGAAAAGCTTTTGATCCATTGGCAAGGTAGTGGATTGTACCCATGGATCCATCAGCAAAATTCAGGGTAATGGTGCTGCTGTCTGGACACACTTTTGTGTCAGGTAATGTACTAGCATGCCATTGGATGATGGAATAACCTACTAAAAACCTCAGCAAGTCAACAAAGTGACACGCTTCACCGATGATACGCCCACCCCCTAATTGGGGATCTTGAATCCAGTGACTGCTGGGTATTTCTCCCGCATTGACAGTCATAATGAATACCTTTGGCTGGGAAAGCGGTTTAAGCAATTGATAGATGGTTTGTACCATAGGTGCAAACCGTCGATTGAACCCCACCATTAATCGTTTGGGTTGATTGGTTTGGATATTATTGGTGTAGATTGCTTCGATTTGGTGAAGTTCTTGATGGTTCAATGCTAACGGTTTTTCAACAAAAACATGTTTCCCTTTGGCAAGAAAACGAGATACCAAGTCCCCATGGCTGTCATGTCTGGTGGCAATGATGATGGTATTAATTTCAGGGTGGTCTAGGAGACTGTCCACATCAGTCGTGACTTGTTGAAAGCCAAATTTTGGACCATGGTGGCTGATGTTAACCCCTGAACTGGCAGCCAAGGTGTGGAGCAAGACTGGAGTTTTACGGAGGGCAGGAATTAAAACCCGACTGGCATAATTGCCAGCACCAACACATCCAATGACAATGGAAGACGGGGGAATACTAAACTCGCGATGAATGCAAATAGTCGGTTGATGGGGTTGACCTGCAACAGGATAGTGAATGAGTATGCCTAAGCAAGGATCATGAGTCAATACATGATAGGCTTGGATAGCTGAATCTATGGTAAACCGATGGGAAATTAGCTCATGAGTATTCATCTTCCCCGTCGCCAAAACATCTAAAACGGCTTGGAAATTTCTTTGCTCTGTCCATCGGACATAACCCACGGGATAATCCTGTCCTTTTTCTTCATAGCCTGGATCGTAACGTCCTGGTCCATAGGAACAGGAAACTTGGAAGGTGAGTTCTTTTTCGTAGAAATCAGTACGAGATAGGTGCAGCCCCGTCACTCCCACTAAGATAATCCGTCCTCGTTTACGACACATTTGGGCAGCCTGATGAATGGGCTCGTTACTGGAGGTGGAGGCGGTGACAATGACTCCATCTACCCCTATTCCTCGAGAAAATTGGGATGCAGCACTTAAAGGGTCTGCCCCGGCTTTTAAATTGACAGTATGAATTCCTAATTTTTCAGCTAGGGTTAATTTATCAGGCGCAAAGTCAATCCCCAAGACTCGACAGCCTTGAGCCTGTAATAGTTGGGCAGTGAGGATACCGATTAATCCTAAACCGATAACAACAAAGCTTTCTCCCAAGGTTGGTTGAGCAAGGCGGATACCCTGAAGCCCTATGGCAGCCAAGATGGTGAAAACGGCTGCTTCGTCAGGAACTTCATCGGGGATGATGGCACATAGGTTGGCGGGAACCGAAATCACTTCGGCATGATGACCATTAGACACAACGCGATCGCCTATGTAGAAACCAGTTACACCCTCGCCGATACCAATTACTTCGCCAACATTGCAATATCCCAGAGGTAGGGGTTGGTCAAGTTTGGTTTGCACTGCTTCTAAGGTAGGGAATAAGCCATCCGTTTGAATTTTTTCCAAGACTTGACGCACCTTATCTGGTTGCTGGCGAGCTTTTTCCAGCCAACTACCCTGACTAAATTCCACCAACATTCTTTCTGTGCCCGTTGATAATAGGCTGTAAGTGGAACGGATTAGCAACTTACCTGGTTGGTTTTGAGGTGCAGGTACGTCGGCGACTTTAGTCACTCCCGTGTTTAGTAATTGGAGAATTTGTTTCATAGTGTTGTATTATCCTGCCAACGCTTACCAATGGTACCTATTATTATGAAAGACTCAAATCCAGTTGTCACAGAAGGGTTGTGCCGAATGTAATCAGCATTAGCCACTTCCCCCCATGGTGGCGAGGCGTGACATCACGGCAACTGGAGGAAGGAGTAATCCGTGTATCCTTTTTCGTCTCCTCCATAGAAGGTATCTGGATTCGGTACATTTACCTCGGCAAGTTGCTGGAATCGTCTCGGCAAATCTGGATTAGCGATGAACATTTTTCCGAAAGCTACCGCATCAGCCTCGCCGGAACCAATGACACTTTCCGCCAGTTCACGGGTGAATCCTTCATTGGCAATGTAAACTCCGCCGAAACGCGTTTTCAGTTCGGGACCGATCCGATGGTCTCCGACGGATTCTCGAGCGCAGATGAAAGCGATGGCGCGGTGGCGCAGTTCATCCGCCACAAAACCAAACGTGGCAGCCGGGTTGGAATCGCCCATGTCATGGGCATCTCCGCGCGGGGAGAGATGAACGCCCACGCGTCCGGCACCCCAGACGGAAACCGCAGCATCTACCACCTGCAAAAGCAAACGCGCTCGGTTTTCGATGGAACCGCCGTAACCGTCGTCACGTTGATTGGAACCGTCCTGTAGAAATTGATCTAGCAGATAACCGTTCGCTCCGTGAATCTCCACACCGTCAAAGCCAGCGACCTGGGCGTTTTTGGCACCTTGTCGGTAAGCCTCGATGATACCAGGAATCTCATCCAACCCCAAGGCTCGGGGTGTCTCAAAGTTTTTTTTCGGACGCATCATACTGACGTAACCGGACGGAGCGATGGCACTTGGTGCCACCGGCAAAGCGCCGTCCAAATAGGAAGGATCGGAAACACGACCGACGTGCCAAAGCTGGAGCCAAATCCGTCCTCCGGTGTCATGCACAGCTTTAGTTATACGCTTCCAGCCTTCGATTTGCTCCTCCGACCAGATGCCTGGTGTGTCTGGATACCCGACACCCATCGGGGATACAGATGTCGCTTCTGTGATGATCAGACCTGCAGAAGCCCGTTGGGCGTAATACTTGGACATTAAGGCATTGGGAACGCGCCCGGCGGACGCGCGGCAGCGTGTCAATGGTGCCATGACGATGCGATTGGGGATTTCCATATCGCCAACGCGGAGTGGTTGAAGCAGGATAGACATGAGTAGGTATCGGTAAGGGTTGACTGCAATTGTGTGCATGGAGATTTCAGGCGGAGGCTCCGCCCAGGAGACCTTCCAGTTACATTTCTTTCAAAACACGGTCTTGAATGGGTTGTTTGGCTGCATTTATTTCATCCACACCCCAGGTAATGCCCACCACAATGGGGGTTGGACGTTAGCCAACGGACATTTCCGCTAGCGCCAAGTAGGCATCAAGGACTAATTGAGGATTAGGTGCTTCTTTACTTTCCAAGAACTTACCAAAGTACTCTATCATTGATAAAGGAATATTTGCTAGTTGG
>CAIUCS010000072.1 GCA_903897715.1 uncultured Synechococcales cyanobacterium | reverse complement strand
GGGTTAAGCCTTGAATTCAACCATCAGGGCTCTGGCATAAAAACCACCTGAGGCATCAGGTTTAGTTCTATTCTTTGCCCCCAAACAGCCAATGCTTCAGGGTTTTCAGATTCTATTTTTCCAATTCCTAAAAACGTTCCGTCATGAAGATGAACCCGCACGGTAGGGGGTAACTCATGGTTGACTGGCAGAATGTCTACCAGATTGATGGAAATAGGTTGACCGTGGCACCATGGTTTTGCCAATTGGGGGGTCAGTTGGACTTGGGGAAGGTGGGCAAGAACTGTTTCTGGATGAATGGGTTGGAATTGACCCAACCCTACTTGAGTTTCTAGTTCTGATAAGTTGAGACTATCACATAACTTTAATCCACAACTTTGGGTACGAATTAATTGGGCTAAAGTGGCTCCGGTTTGTACCCGTTCTCCCCAATCTCTGGCAATAGAACGAATATAGGTTCCAGCACTACAGGCAATTGTAACCCGTAACTCGGGGTAGTCCCCTTGGATCCAATCCAAGATTTGTACATCAAATACCTGTACCCAGCGGGGTTGTACCTCCACAGTTTGTCCGGTTCGGGCAAGGTGGTAAAGCCGTTGTCCATCCACCTGAATCGCACTATATTGGGGAGGAATCTGTGAGAATTTTCCCAAGAAATGTGCTGAATGAGCTTGGACTTGTGCCAAGGATAACCCAGTGATCACCTGGGGAGGGGCTTGCCGAATAATCTCTCCTTCTAGGTCATCTGTACTGGTTTGATATCCAAAACGAATTAATGCTTCGTAAACTTTGTCCGTGGTCAGGAATTGTAATAAACGAGTTGCTCGTCCTAGGGCAATGGGTAATACCCCCGTTGCGGCTGGGTCTAAGGTGCCAGCATGTCCCACCCGTTTAATATGCAATAATTTCCGTACCCGGATTACGCAATCATGGGATGTTAAGCCACTAGGTTTGTGTAAATTTAGGAAACCATCCACGTTGAGTCCTTGTTCCTTATAGTTCTTTGTTCATGCTGATTAAAATTTTAGACGACCCCGTAGTCAAAAATTCCATTGCCATTAGTTTGGGTGCAATTGTTGGTTCATTGAGTCGATATTTTCTTACCCTTTGGTTCACTCAACGCTTTGGGGTTACCTTTCCCTACGGTACATTTTTTGTTAACCTGACCGGGACGCTAGGGATAGGGTTTTGTTCGGGTTTATTTCTCCACCATGTTTCCCTTCCCCCCCAACTGGGATTATTCATTTTTGTTGGGTTTTTAGGTTCCTACACCACGTTCTCTACCTTTGCGTTGGATACAGTTCAATTGGTCAAGAATGGTCAAGAATATACTGCCTTGTTATATTGGGGTGGCAGTGGAATCTTGGGGTTAATGGGTGTACAACTGGGGACATGGTTAACCCGCTCCTAGTAAACCATTCAATCAACTGCTTTGGGTTCTCGTTCCCATGGACTGGACGATTGTCAGAATCCTGGGGAATTTAAAATTGCTGATGCTGCTTGCCTACCTGAAATCGTAGCACCTTCCATACTATCAATATAATCTTGTTGGGTATAGCTCCCCGCCAGGAAAAAATTAGCCACCGGGGTTTTTTGAGGAGGACGGAATGGATCCATACCAGGGGCTTCACGATAAAGGGATTGGGCAAGTTTTACCACACTATACCAAGTCATGGTTAATTGTCGGGAAGAGGGGAAAAGGTCATGAATTTGTTGAAGGGAGTATTGGGCGATCCCCTCATTTCCCATGGCAACAAAGCGATCGCCAGGGGTAAGAACCAGTTGAATCAAGGAACCTTGACCCTGGCGGTAATAATCCGCCGGACTGGAAAGGGCAAGATCGGAAAAACAAGAAAAATCCGTATCGGCAGAATAGAGTAAATTATCGATGCCAGCAGCATGATGGAGTTGTTTTTGTTGTTGGGTATCATTCAGTTCCGTTACCCAACCATCAAACCGTAATTGAACAGTAGCGACAGGAACAGCACTTAGCTTATAAATGTTATCAAACTCTGACCACTGCCGCCAATCTGGGGGTAATAAACGTTGAATACCCGGAATATCACAGGCACAAAGATAGGCATCAGCTGTAATGGTTTCTGTTTCTTCTCCATTGGATACAACCAATCCTGTTACCTGGATATGGTTATCAACACGTTCATACTCGATCTCTCGGATTCCTCGTCTGGTATAGATTTTAGCTCCACGGTTAACTAAATACTGCACAATTGGTCTATGGAGGTACTCATCTGGAGACCCTTTCAGCATATTTAATTTTGAAGCTTCGGTCTTGGCTGCAAACATTTGAAAAATGGTTAACATACACCGAGCCGATATATTTTCAGTGTCAATAAACCCCAAAGCTAGGGCAATGGGGTTCCACAACCGCTTCAGACTATGATTGGATCCCCCATGGCTACGAAACCATTCCCCAAAGCTCAAATAATCTAAAGACCGGATCTGACCCATGGCTCCTTCATAATCAATCAATCCTCTAACAATTGGACTGGTGGCAAGGGCAATCCCATTTCTGACTTTGTCTAACCATGACAACTGATTTGTTGTAAAGAATGCTTTTAATCCATTGAAGGGAGCGCCAACTAGGAAACGAAAATCCAACTCTCCTACTTGACCTCCACGGTTAATGAAAGTATGGGTATGGGCTTTCGCTAACAAATTTTGACGAGCTCCCACCTTTTCCATGAGGGCAAACAAATTTGCATAGTTGAAAAAAAACACATGTAACCCCATTTCAATATGGTTACCATTGCCATCTATCCAACTACCAGCTTTACCTCCAACAAATGGGCGCGATTCAAAAATTTCCACTTCATGACCAGCATCTACCAAATCAACTGCTGCTGCCAGCCCGGCTAAACCTGCCCCAACGATCGCTACCCGCATCCCTAACCTGCTTCCTTTGATAGATGAATTGTTACCCTACTGGATAGTCCTAAACAAGTAAGGATAGAGATTTGTTGGGGATTTGGGGTCAACGCCCCTACAACCCCACTGAAATCCTTTCCTTTTTACCACCACCCACTATTGAATCATAGTTCAAATTAATGGGGTGTGGGAACGTTCAACCTTTTGCAGGACGCTTGGCTAGCCACAGTCCAACGCCACCAGTTAATACCCCTGCGCCAACCAGAACCTGACCTAGTATGGAGTGGCGGTGGGGTTTATCCATCAAGTTTTGACTCACCAACTGAATGTTCACTCCCTCTTTACCCACTGGTACGGTCAAAATATCGCCATGGTCTCCTCTACCAATCTTAATTGTCCAGTTGCCAGGCAGGGAGGCATCAGGCTTAAACTCAAATTTACCATCCT
This sequence comes from uncultured Synechococcales cyanobacterium, assembly GCA_903897715.1. Classification (GTDB taxonomy): domain Bacteria; phylum Cyanobacteriota; class Cyanobacteriia; order CAIUCS01; family CAIUCS01; genus CAIUCS01. The sequence continues at coordinate 32,124 of CAIUCS010000072.1, read as the reverse complement.
TATCCGTTATAACTTCTTTCCAAGGCTGGGTTACACCAGGGGCATAGATGGAAACGGGCGCCCCTTCTAAGGACTCACCCGTACTGAATGTAGACTGAATTTCCATTACTCCAGCTTTCATCCAGTAATCTGTTTGGACACTATGAGCTATGACTGGACTTGTTGTGACCAGGGGAGAAATTAACAAACTAAAAATAGAAATCAACCAGGTTCTGGACATGAAAATTTCCTCAAACTTTCCCGTTAGAATTGTAGCAGTCATTGAAGGGAATAGGATAAAATTAAAGATCGCTTCCCAAGGGTTCAACCATTGACATCTATATTTTATTTAAAAGTAACTTAGATGACATACCATTGTACTGCCATTAATTTATTTCCCCTTCAAATACAGTGATGAGATGCCTCCCTTCACCCACGGTTCCTAAAGACTCCCATAATGACACCCCCAAGCTGGTTCTTCCTGAGGATGAATGGATAACCATTGGTAAAATCGTTGCTCCCCAGGGTTTAAACGGAGAAGTTAGGGTTTATCCAGACTCAGACTTTCCAGAGCGTTTTCTTACCCCAGGAACTCGTTGGTTGTTGCCGAAAGACCACTGCCAACCCTACCCCGTTGAATTAATCCACGGACGATTTGTGGATGGGAAGGGAATTTATGTGATTCAACTATCGGGTACTCATCATCGCAATGATGCTGAGGCTTTACGGGGTGCCAAGTTGATGGTTCCCATTACCGATCGCCCCCAGTTAGGGGTGGATGAATATCATGTTAGGGACCTCATTGGATTAACGGTGATTGATCACATCAGTCAGGAACCCATTGGGGTTGTCAAGGATGTGATCACTGCTGGAAACGACTTGCTGGCAGTTGAACCGTTTTCAGATTATTTGCAACACCATCAACAGTCAGTCCTGCCAATCCTAATCCCATTTGTTAAGGTCATTGTACCCATCGTCGATTTAGAGTCTCGTCGCATTGAAATTACACCACCCAAGGGGTTAGTGAATTAAAACGTGACACTGTTCAAGATGCCATATGAATGTTAGCTAACCATTTTCGGGCGGGGCTGCTACGCCGGATATTACGCCAGATTTGAGTGGCAGCCAGGGTTCCGTCAGCAACTGCAATGGAAACTTGATTCAGCCCCTTTTTTAAGTCACCAATGGCAAAAATACGAGAATGACTGGTTTGAGCCATATCGTTGGTAATTAGGTTTTCCCCGTCCCATTCTAGTCCGGCAATGCCCTTTAAGTAATGGTTATGATAGGAAGAACCCATATTTATCAACCCAGTAGTTGCCTGTACTAATGTTCCATCCACCAGTTCTATCCCACTCATTTGATGGTTTTCCCCTAAAAATCTGGCGATCGGGGCTTCATAAAGAGGATATCCATGGTCTGCCAATTTATACTTCATTTCAGGACTAACGGAACAAAGTCCATGGGTGAGTACAGAAATATAGGGAGTAAACCAATTTAAAACAAATGCAGCATTGATTTGGGATTCTGAACCAGCAATTAGAACTGCTTTTTGATCCCACATATCAAATCCATCACAAATCATACAAACGTGGAGTGTATAACCGGCATAATCATAAACATTTTGCATATTTTCCAGATGGGGTAAATGATCAATGATCCCTGAAGCTGCAATTAGATAGTTGCTCCGAAAAACTGGATAGATACTTTCTGTTTTACCGACCTTGACTTTCACCCCTAAAGTTTCCCCTTCATCGACCACATCTTCCACATATCCTCTCAGATGGTCTGCTCCCCACTCAATCGCCTGTTGAGTTCCGTTTTTCAAAATATCTCTGCCTGGGGTGTCTGGGGGTAAACCTAAATAATTACGGAGGTCTTGCATCCATAGCGATCGCCCCTTTCCCTTTTCAATTATTAAACACTTCAAGCCATATCTTGCCAGGTAAATCGCTGCTGATAACCCACCCATGCCACCCCCTACAATGATGGCATCATAGATGGTTTCTAGTCTGATACTTAAATTTTTACTAGATAGTTTCATGATTAAACCGAGATTGATTGCTCAATGAATGATTCAGGGAAATTTAAAATTTTTTGTGAATAACTGAAAGCGACCCCTACCATTTCTATAATTAATTATAGAGGAGTCGAAAAAAGTATGATCAACCAATGTGAAAACTTCGTAACAGGGGCAAATTTTATTAAGCGATGGTGGTATTTGTTCTTCCGACTGTTAAAGTCTAAGGTAACTGCCACTTTTTTGATTTTAATTGGGTTAATCGGTATCGGGGTGCCAATTGTCAAAGCCCAAGTCCAATCACTTTCCTTCCCGTATCTTCCCTTAAGGAGTGGGGTTTATTTATATGGGGAATCATCCCGTCCTAATGTTCTTGGCAATGCTTACCTAATTTTCGAAGTCAAAAATGCCAATGTAGTGGGAGCATTTTATATGCCCCTATCTTCCTTTGATTGTATCTATGGTACGTTAACCCCCAATGAATTACAGATGACCATCATTGATAGTTATGAAGGGACATCCTATCCCCATAAAATTGCCTTTCAACGTCAACAAATACCAGTATATAAAGGGCTTTACCGTCAACATGTTACGTTGGAGGGGCTTTATCCTGTTTCGTTGATTAGTCGAAATGACCGAAGGATTCTTGCTCACTGTCAGAAATCTTAATGATGCGCCAAGGGTTATTGTGGGTTCATGGCGGGAAGACGATCAGTTATTCAGCAAGGACAGTCAACACGCTGCTCGGTTTCACCTAAAAGATACAAAATTCCGATTGATTACTCTTCTAGTTCGTATCCCTGTAAATGTTCCGGATTCGCTTCCCGTAAAAGACCTTTCGCTTTTTGAATTAGGTTGCTACCCCCTTTTACAATCACTAAGTATTGACCTTGCTGTAAACGGTTGCGATAGGGTAGGACATCTCTACCCCCCACAACCAACCCCACTCCGCCGCCCACAAACACGCTTCCCATCCCCCCGGATGCTGCTCCGAGTAAACCTCCAATCAGGTTATTACCAACTTCTCCAGCCCAACTAAAGGTTTGGAGTCCGGTGATGAAGCTGAAGGCAAATCCGGCTACAAAGCCAAATGGAACCAACCAATACGCCATAAAACGAGCCTGCCTGCGAGCTTTTTCTGCTGGGTCAATCAAACCGTATTCGTCTGCACTTTTGTAACCCTTTCCTAAAATGGCTACCTGTGCCATGGATAACCCTGCCTGCTCCATTTCGCAGTAAACACCTTCAGCTTGGATCCGATCTGAAAAAACAGCAATTAAGTAATACATCAGGGCGATCGCTCATTTCAATACCAGCAATTACTTTTTAATTTTACTGGGATAGGGCACAGAAATGCTTCGGAGCCAGGGAGAAGTAGTGAGCCCTTTAGAGACTATCTACCCCAAGCGTAAAATCTCACAGCCAAATAATAGCTGTTATCCCTATTCCTAGAAACTATCAAAACTCAGCCACTATCCCAATCGAGGGTGGTGGTTAAGGAGGTAATAATTTTCGGGTCATACTGTGCTGTGTTTAGCACGGCACAGTATGACTTGCTTAGAACTAACCAAATTTAAGTCAGCTATCTTTCACCCTAAAGGGGATGGCTTGAATTCCAACATTTTAGGCTCAACGAGACGACCTAAGCGATGGCTGCAATCTTAACATCACTGACCGATAAAAGTTCTTGCAATTCATCTGCATCCACTGTTTCCTTCTCAACCAGCATAGAGGCTAATTGATCCAAAACAGCACGGTTATGAACTAGAACATTCTTGGCTCGTCCATAGGCTTGATCCACAAGTCCCCTAACTTCATCATCAATCGTAGCCGCAGTTTCTTCTGAAAAATCACGTTCTGACATGATATCTCGACCTAGAAACATATTGCCTTGCTGACGACCCAAAGCAACAGGACCAAGGCGATCGCTCATTCCAAATCGGGTCACCATTTGTCTGGCGACGCGGGCGACTTGTTGTAAGTCATTGGAAGCTCCAGTAGTGACTTCTTCTTCCCCGAAAATAATTTCCTCAGCTACTCGTCCGCCTAGGGCAACAGCCATTTGGTTTTGTAAGTAGGAACGGGAATAGAGTCCAGAGTCCATACGATCTTCACTGGGGGTAAACCAAGTTAACCCCCCCGCCCGTCCTCGAGGAATAATACTAATCTTCTGAACCGGGTCGTAATCTGGCATGAGAGCACCTACCAGGGCATGTCCCGCTTCATGGTATGCGACTAACTCCTTCCGTTTCGCACTCATCACCCGGTCTTTCTTTTCAGGACCAGCTAACACTCGGTCAATGGCATCATTTACCTCATCCATGGAAATCTCAGTTAGATTTCGACGAGCTGCTAAGATCGCAGCTTCATTGAGGAGGTTAGAAAGGTCTGCACCCGTAAATCCAGGGGTACGACGGGCAATTTTATCCAAATCCACATCCTTGGCTAAGGTTTTGCCACGGGCATGGACATTTAATATCTCAGACCGTCCGGCATAATCAGGGCGGTCAACCACCACCTGCCGATCAAATCGTCCAGGGCGTAATAATGCCGCATCTAGAACATCTGGACGGTTGGTTGCTGCAATAATAATAATGCCAGTATTTCCCTCAAACCCATCCATTTCAGTTAAGAGTTGGTTTAAGGTTTGTTCCCGCTCATCGTTTCCACCTCCTAAACCTGCACCCCGCTGCCGTCCAACAGCGTCTATTTCATCAATAAATACGATGCATGGGGCATTGGTCTTTGCCTGTTCAAATAAATCCCGCACCCGGGAGGCACCCACACCCACAAACATTTCTACAAATTCCGAACCTGAGATGGAGAAGAAAGGAACCCCAGCTTCCCCAGCCACAGCACGGGCTAAAAGTGTTTTTCCGGTTCCAGGGGGTCCAACAAGCAAAACACCCTTGGGAATTTTCGCCCCCACTGCTGTGAAGCGATCGCCATTTTTCAGAAAATCTACGACTTCATTTAACTCCAATTTAGCCTGATCAATCCCTGCAACATCGCCAAAGGTAACCTGGGTTTGGGGCTCCATTTGCACCCTTGCCCGTGATTTACCAAAATTCATTGCCTGACTACCAGGACCATTTTGAGCCCGCCGCAGCAGGAAAAATAATCCAACTAAAATTAAAACAGGTACAAATAAACTGCTAAGTAATCTCCACAGACTATCATCTTCTGGGGGTCGTACTGAAATATCTACTTTATGATCCATCAAAATTTTTAATAGGTCTGGATCATTGGGCAGATTTACCTCCACCTTCGTTCCATCTGATGTAGCCACTTCAGCCATAGAGCGATCAGGACGAATCCGCACCCTCTCTACCTGATTCTTCTCTACTTCCGCGATGAAACGACTATAGCGCCATGTTTGTATGTTAGGGGTAGGACGTTCAAACAATACTGTGGCTAAAACCACAACCACAATGGCTAACAACACATATAAACCAGCGTATCTCCACCGTTTATTCACCGAGATAAATCCTCCTGAGTTTGTAAATCGGGAACTGATTCGTCACTTTTTTGAATCTAATTGACATTGCTATTCCTTCCACTGGTAATCCAAATGAGGAGACGGCTTGCCCATTAAATTGCCCATTAATATGTACAAATTGTGGATTAAACCTAGAGTAACCATGTATACTCCCTGGGAGCAACGAAATGGATAAAAGTTAATTCCTTCCCAAAAAAATATTAACGGCTACATCCTTACACAATAGATGCTTAATTGAGACATTGATAGGCTAATTCGATGGGCTTTGGAAAGGGAAACCATTCCAACATAAAGAGTTTCCTAAAGTATTACCTCTAATGAACCCCCCAATTCCCGCCGTATATCCCATGGTTTATCTTCCCATCATTGACTGCAAAGGAGTATCCCCGTTGTACATATTCAATTTATGTTCCAATATTTACTTATTTTAACTACATATATGTTTACATTGACTACTTTTATCAGAATAATTCCTGTGAGCGTTGTGATGCTTATGGAGCAAGGTTTGGATGATAACGAAGGTGAATAGGGGGCAAATTATGACATTGGGAGAAACCGTAAGGCTTGTATCACATTGCATTCAAGTTTTTGAGGGGATAAAAATGTCCAACAGGTCCCTGGCCTTTCCCAATATTCAGGCTATGACGGAGTGCTTGGGTAACATATTCTTTACCTTGCTGTACGGATTGATTAAGGTTGTAACCAAGGGCTAAATTAGCGGCGATCGCTGCTGATAACGTACAACCAGTGCCATGGGTATTGGGGGTATCTACAATACTGGTTCTCAGAGTAAGCCGTTCTTCTCCATCCCATAGTATATCCGTTCCTTTAAGATCTCCCTTCATGGCACCTCCTTTCACCAATACAGCCTTTACTCCGCAAGTTTGGATGCGTTGGGCAGCTGTTTCCATGTCAGCCAATGTTTCAATGGTGATTCCACTCAGGAGTTGAGCTTCATATCGATTTGGAGTCACCAAGGTGGCTTGGGGAATTAATTCCCGGTACAGGGCGGCGATGGCTTCATCATCAATTAAGCGGTCACCGGTTCGAGATACCATAACCGGGTCAACCACCAATGGGTACAACTTCAGGATTGAGATTTGTTGAGCAACTCCTTTGATAATGGATTGATTGAGCAACATCCCAGTTTTTACCCCTTGAACCCCCATATCATCCATAACCGCTCCAAGTTGAGCCATAACTGCTTCCACTGGAAGTGCATCCACTCGGGTAACCCCCATTGTATTCTGGGCAGTAATACAAGTTAACGCGCTTGTTCCATGAACCTGATGGAAGGCAAACGTCTTCAGGTCTGCCTGAATACCTGCTCCGCCCCCACTATCAGAACCGGCAATTGTTAATGCAATTGGAATTTTAAGATTATTGAAATGAACTGTCATGATCTGTGCAAGTCTTGTGTTATTATTATTATCCGTGGAATGAATGGGTCGGTGCCCGAGCGGTTAATGGGGGCGGACTGTAAATCCGCTGGCTACGCCTACGCTAGTTCGAATCTAGCCCGGCCCATCCACTAGAATTTTTCAAGGGTTTGTCGCCCGTATAGCTCAGTGGTAGAGCACTTCATTGGTAATGAAGAGGTCTCGAGTTCAACTCTCGATACGGGCTTGGAAGGTTAAGTTTAACTATTGTTTATTTTACTTCTGTTTATTTTACTTCTCAACCGAACCAACGTATGAACAACTCAGTCAAGCCGGATCGAGTTATTATTTTTGATACAACCCTCCGTGATGGCGAACAATCACCGGGTGCATCCTTAAATATAGAAGAGAAGCTGACCATTGCCCGACAATTAGCTCGGTTAGGGGTTGATGTCATTGAGGCAGGGTTTCCCTACGCTAGTCCTGGCGATTTTGCAGCAGTCCAACGAATTGCTGAAGTGGTGGGGGAGGAACAGGGACCCATCATCTGTGGTTTGGCTCGGGCAACACGGGCTGATATTCAAGCAGCAGCTGATGCGTTACGTCCGGCTGCCAAGAAGCGTATCCATACCTTTATTGCTACTTCGGATATCCACTTACAGTATAAGTTGAAAAAAGACCGCCATGAAGTATTGGCGATCGCTGAAGAAATGGTAGCTTTCGCTCGGTCATTGGTTGAGGACGTGGAGTTTTCGCCAGAAGATGCTGGGCGATCCGATCCAGAATTCTTGTATCAGGTTCTTGAACGAGCTATCGCTGCGGGAGCCACTACAGTTAATATTCCAGATACCGTTGGTTATACTACTCCAGAAGAATTTGGAGCATTAATTAAAGGTATTCGGGAAAATGTCCCTAATATTAACCATGCTGTAATTTCTGTGCATGGTCACAATGATTTGGGGTTGGCAGTGGCCAACTTCTTAGAGGCGGTTAAAAATGGCGCGCGGCAGTTAGAATGTACTGTGAATGGAATTGGTGAGCGGGCTGGAAATGCAGCATTAGAAGAGTTGGTGATGGCTTTGCATGTGCGCCGACACTATTTTAACCCCTACTTTGGTCGCCCTATTCAGTCAGAAGACCCCCTAACCCAAATAGATACCCGTCAAATTTATAAGACTTCCCGACTTGTTTCTAGTTTAACCGGAATGTTAGTTCAGCCTAACAAAGCCATTGTGGGAGCCAATGCCTTCGCCCACGAGTCTGGCATCCATCAAGATGGGGTACTTAAACATAAGCTGACTTATGAAATCATGGATGCTCAACTCATCGGTCTCACTGACAACCAAATTGTCTTGGGTAAACTATCTGGACGAAATGCTTTTCGTAATCGCCTACAACAACTAGATTTTGAGTTAACAGAGGATGAATTAAATCGTGCATTCCTTCGATTCAAAGAACTTGCTGATAAAAAGCGAGAGATTAGCGATTGGGATTTAGAAGCTATTGTCAATGATGAAATTCAACAAGCTCCTGAATTATTTCATTTGGAATTCGTACAAGTGACCTGTGGAGACCGGTCTCAACCTACCGCTACCGTTACTTTACGCACCCCAGACGGTCAAGAATTGACAGATGCGGCCATTGGTACGGGTCCGGTGGATGCGATATATCGGGCAATTAACCGCGTGACAGACGTTCCCAATGAATTGATTGAATTTTCGGTACAGTCTGTTACTGCTGGAATTGATGCCATTGGTGAAGTTACAATTCGGTTGCGTTACCAAAGTAAGATTTTCTCTGGTCATGCTGCAAATACGGATATTATTGTTGCTTCCGCTCAAGCCTATGTCAATGCTCTGAACCGGTTATCTATTTTTCGTCAGCAAGGACGTACGGTTCATCCTCAACGGGATCATGAAACTGTTAGGGAAAAGAGTGCCATTCCTAGTTGACTGACAAAAGTTGTACGCCCTCACCCCCAACCCTCTCCCAGGGGACGAGGGGAGCCGATCCACTCCTCCGGTTCCCTCTCCCATCGGGAGAGGGCTTTCGGGGTTTTGGCTGAGAAGTTTTGTCAGTCAATCAGGTGCCATTCAGTGACTTTTCAATGGTGGATGCTTGGTAGTTTCCTTGCTCCGGGATGTTAAGGGTCTACTGATATAAATCCTATGACCATCAAAAAGACTTAGCGGGTTCATAATTTCCAGTTCAATTTTCCAGATTTGGATGGGGACGATGGTGAATTGTTACGGCAAGTTTTCGGTATTTACGTGGGTCACCTTCAGCAATTGATTGTCGTTCAACACCCTTTCTTTCATAAAGTTTTTCCAAAATTAGGTGCCAGTCCATCGTCGATAGGGATGATGGCACTGAGAGGAGTGGGGGGTTAGGTGACTGACTTCGTAGTTGTTGTAACGCATTCTCTGTTCTCGCTCGTACTGTTAAACTTAGATCTGTGGAAAGTAGTTGGGCGAGTTGACGTTCAATCTGGCATCGCCAAACCCCCTTGATTTCAGATGTTGGTTGACCAAAGGTGATTCCCAAAGACTGTAAACCGACGACTGCCGAGTACCGAACTACCCACTCTTCATCCTGTTCAATTACGAACAATAGGGCATCTAAAGCTTCATATTGGGCAATTTCCAACAAGTCATCGGGGAACCAATGCCATTTCATTGTCCCTAATCCTTTCGCAGCCGCTCGTCTAACACTCATGGAAAAGTCAGCCGTTGCTGCTCCCAATAGGGTAATTAACCCCCTGGGATCGCCAATACCCGCTAAAGCTCGGATTGCCCAGGAACGGGCAGTGTAATTATGGGAATCTAGTTGATCTAACAATCCCTTTACAGCGGGTTCCCCAATGCGAATTAAACCATCCACAGCAGCTACGGCGGCACCCGGATTATTATAACCAAGGGCTGCAATTAAAGTAGGGATCCCCTTTTCTGACTGGACATCGGCAAGTTTTTCCACTGCTTCTAATAATTTGATAGAAGAATCAGCCCTATCTACAGCCTGGATTAAAATGTCAATATCAGTCATATTGAACCTAGATTAGAAAGTATGAAGAGCTTAGAGATGTATTTTTTTAGGAGTCTGATAAGGAATAAAAAAGACATAATGAACAATCCTACCCGGTTTATTACCCTAAAACAATCAGACAATTTATTTTATTTGGGTATTCAAGCCAGAAAAGCCTACATCAAAGAGAAACTCAACTTGATGTTGGGGGGAAACACTCCCAATTAAAGCGTAAGGACACAATTGACTCCTACATCCCTGGTTGACTGACAAAAGTTGTACGCCCTCACCCCCAACTCCTCTCCCAGGGGGCGAGGGGAGCCGATCCACCCCTCCGGTTCCCTCTCCCATCGGGAGAGGGCTAGGGTGAGGGCTTTCGGGGTTTTGGCTGAGAAGTTTTGTCAGTCAATCAGCCTACATCCACAGATAGGCTATCTAAATCTTAGGCAGATAGAGCGTTAAACTAGTTTAATAAGAATGAAATTCAACATTCCTGTTTTTTAACCAAAGGTTGACACTATGATTCCTATTGTCATTGAACAGTCCGGTCGCGGAGAGCGAGCGTTTGACATTTACTCTCGATTGCTTCGGGAACGAATAATTTTCCTGGGTCAGCCAATTGATAGTGAAGTTGCAAATCTGGTTGTCGCCCAAATGTTATTTCTAGATGCTGAGGATTCGGAGAAAGATATCTACCTCTACATCAATTCACCCGGTGGTTCAGTATCGGCGGGTATGGGAATTTTTGACACCATGAACCAAATACGACCAGATGTTTCCACAATTTGTGTGGGGTTAGCAGCCAGCATGGGCGCTTTTTTACTCAGTGCTGGGAAAAAGGGAAAACGAATGAGCTTACCCCATTCTCGAATAATGATCCACCAACCTCTAGGGGGTGCTCAAGGACAGGCGACTGATATTGAAATTCAGGCTAGGGAGATTCTTTATCTCAAACGTAAACTGAATGAACATTTAGCTGATCATACCGGTCAACCCCTAGAACGGATTGAACACGATACGGATCGGGATTTTTTTATGTCGGCTTCTGAATCAGTTGATTATGGTTTAATTGATCAAGTGATAGACCGTCGCCCCTCCCCCCAGTTACCCATTGGGGCGATCAATTAAGTTGCGGATAGGTGGAGCCCAAAATGATAATTACATTTATGGAATCCACTGATCTATTGCTGTAGTTCTACTCAAACATAAAACTTTAAACTTAGGCTTTGCCTATCAGACAAGAAAGCAGTCCATAGTTTAGAGAATTGATTGTGAGCCAGACATAAAGACTAAAGAGGGTCTATGGATAATGAATTAGAAATACATTTCCCGGTTGAAACAGATTTGGTTGAGTTGATATGGGGGAATGAAACAGTTTACCCTTGGAATCCAAGTAATCCCATGGCAGATCACTACTTTTCAATTCAAGACCATAGTTTTTCAGTGACTGCTTGGTCAGCCAATGAATTATCTCCTAATGTAGAATCGTTTTTTGCTGGGTTAGAAGAACTTTGGAATGGATTTAAGTCTGAAACAGAATCACTCCTAGTTGAGGGGTATTCTGACGTAGATCAGCAGTTATTAAATCTACAGTTACAGTTTGGGGTCGTTCCGATGGGGATCATTGAACGGATAGTTAACTGTGCTCACAGTTTATATCACTCTAACTTGTCCTTATTAGAACAATTAACCGTTTGTGTTCATGGTGCCTTTCCCCATATTGACCATGAGGATCTATGGGTATTAGCTCGTCCATTTGTCTATGCTATGCGGAGTGGGGATATGGTTGAACGATTGGTGGATATTCATCGTAACTCACAATGGCATACACTGTCGGATGTGGAACAGGCGCGGTTGGGACTGGCGATCGCCCAGGTTATTCTGAGTTCCCGTGATACTCTTTGAAAAAGTTTAAGGTCATTCAAGTTTTAGAATTTATCAGTGAACCTTTAGGAGGGTATAACTTAAAGTACTCTTCAATCACCTTCAGAGCTATGGGACCCATTAGACTTCCGCCACCCCCCCCTGAATTTTCTCCAAAAGCAACTACAACGATTTCTGGTTTATTATCCGGAGCGTAGGCACCAAACCATGTATGGGACTTGCGGGGTGGATCCTCGGCAGTCCCAGACTTGCCAGCAATTGGCGGTAGATTTGGTATGTTCAAAGCTTGACCAGTCCCTCCCGTGACAACTTGTCGTAGACCTTCTTTCAGTACTTTTATGGTATCGGGACGTAAATTGAGGAATTCCCTCCAATTACGAGATTCTTCGTTATCTTTTAGTAAATGCGGTTTAACCAAATATCCACCGTTTGCCGGAACAGCAAACATTACTGCTACTTGAAGCGGTGTAGTTTGAAAAAAACCCTGACCAATCGAACTATTGACCGTATCTCCACCATACCAAGGTTCTCCAATTTCTTTACGCTTCCAGTCATCATCTGGTACTAAACCCCGTGACTCTTCAATTCCCAGTTCAATTCCAGTTTTACGACCAAAGCCATAGCGACGACTCCAGTCTAGTAACGGTTTTTCTCCCATCCTGACCGCAACCTGATAAAAGAATGTATCACTACTCATAGCCATTGCTCCACGAAAATCCAAAGGACCAAACCCTGCTCGGTTCCAGTCCCAGAATTGAATTCCACCCACTGTCAGAAAAGGGAAAGTATTTAATACTGTGTTAGCTGGGTAATTTCCTGATTCAATAGCAGCAGTAGTTGTAACTATCTTAAATGTGCTTGCGGGAGGGAAAGCCTGCAAGGCACGATTTACAAAAGGATGATCCCTACTCTGGATATCTTCCCAAACAGATTGGGAAATCACTCCAGAAAAGATATTTGGGTCAAAGGCAGGACGGCTAACCATTGCAAGTATTGCTCCATTATTGGGATCCATGGCGACTACAGCACCCTTTATTTTTCCCAAAGCCTTCTCTGCTGCCTTTTGAATGTCTAAGTCAATGGTTAAATGAATGTCTTTCCCCGCGCGGGTAGGCTTTTCACCTAAAATTCGGAGTACCTGTCCCCATCCATCTACCTCCACCTGTTGTCCACCCCATTCTCCCCGTAACTGGCTCTCAAATGATTGCTCAGCCCCCATCTGACCAATCACGTCCCCTAAACGATAGCCGTCTGGTTTAAATTTTTCTAATTCTTCATCAGTGAGTTCACCAGTGTAGCCTAGTACATGGGCTGCCAAGTCACCGTTGGGATAGTAACGGATCGCTTCCGCATCAACTTCAACCCCATCCAATTCATCCCTACGTTCTTGTAAGGCAGTAATTTGGGCTGGACTAATACTCCGGGCTATTCTTAATAAAGAGGTAGAAGTTGAACCTTCTTGTTCAACGCGCCGTTGAATCGTATCTTTCGATAATTTAAGGATATTTGATAAATGAGATAGGGTAGTTGCCCATTTAGCTTTCTTTTTCGCCAGGGGCCAAATAAAGACTGCATGGGATAACCGGCTGCTGGCTAATAATCGACCTTTGCGATCCAATACCTTTCCCCGTTCGGGTTGTTTGGGGATCAATCGAATACGGTTTTCGTTAGCAAGTTGACGATTATGACTTCCCTCTATCAATTGTAGGTAAACTAACCGACTTCCTAAGCCACCAAATAAAAGCAGGGTTATGCCCAGCATGAGAACCAAGGCTTGAAATCCCTTACCAACGGTACGAGATGTACCTTGTTGTATCCAAGATGAGGAGAGACGCATTGCCGTTCATTTCTAAAGAGTGATTCAGGTGGAGAATGGCATATCTCCAACCTCTACCCAAAGGGTGAAGGTCGGAAGTGTTCAGTTTATTGAGAGGGCATCAAACTCCCTTTTCGTTCCAACGCTCCTTTTTGAGAGATCGGGGGAATTCCCGTCTACTAGCTAAAAAAATTGACAGTTAACTACCATCCCAAAGACGAATAAAAAGGTGATGCAGCCTGAAGATCAAAAGCTGGTTGGGATGGATTTTCCAGTATTTGTGATCCGTTCGCTGCTAATATACGAGTTTCGGTGCAACAAGATGCACTACTGAGTCCACCAAACCGTTTTACTGTACTGGTTCTCATGCGAAGGTCGGGGCTGACAAACCAAAACCGTTCAACCGTACTCATGGTTTCATAGTCGGTTGTTAAGACTAGAGCATCTTCTTCATCCAAATGATAGTACCCTACAATCGGGACAATTTCTACATAACCCCGGTCACGCAATAGCCGACCTTCACGAATGTTGTCTTGATTGGGAACAAGGGCAAAAACGGTTTGCCCTTCATGATTTTCCTCTTCACTTTTATCCCACGACATTGAACCTTGCCAAATTACTTGGCATCCCCCAGCGGCAAGGGAATAATCAACCTTATGAAATTGACAAAGTGCCTTTACTTGTGGATCATCCAACTCTAAAGGTTGGACTGTGATTTCTGAATCGCCTAGTTCTGCCTGCTTAAATGCTAAATGGTGGATAATTCTTTGCGATCGCCACCGTCCTGCACTTAACCGAAAAAAATCCATTCCGTCCATAAGCTGCTTACGTGCCTTTTATCGTAGTTTTATACAATTAATCGGCTCCTAATCTAAATAACCAATGATTGCTTCTATGTTTTCATAGTCTTGATTATTATGAGCGATGGGACGATTATTGGGCAGGGGGCTATAGTCAGGAATAGGAATATCACTGATTGCCACAGGACGACCCATAATGCCAAAGCCTGGCACCATATGGACTTCATCCTCAAATACAGGTCGATTATGGGGTAAAGAATCAGTTCTCACCACCCGTACATCTGTAATGAAGATCGGGCGATTATGGGGTAATCCTGCATCAATCCTTGTCTGGAGGTGACTGGCAAATACTGGTCGTCCATTGGGCAATCCTGAGTGGGTTAGAACCTGGAGGTTTGTTTTCAAAATAGGATATTTGCCTGGTAAACGCCCTGTCTGAAAAAGGTGAGCGGATTCAATGACGGAACTTGGAGGTGTGGTTTGAATTTTGCCGCCAGTGGGTAGTTCTTCGATCGCTTGTTCGTCTTGAGTCATCATGTAAAACGCTAATAAAGTATGAAAATATTAATTTTGAGAAAAAATCAGTGGATGTCATGGGTGGATAATGAATAACAAACCATTAGGTTTGCCATTAACCGGTTTTATTTCGTTATTTTAGCATATTGTTCCTCCTAGTGGCGTATTGATCCACCTAAGTACAAGGTATGATGAGGTACTATCATATTCCTGATAGATTTACATCTAAAAGAATGTCAATTGAGAATGTCAATTCATGTTTTAATAAAACTAATAGCCAGTTTCACATAACTGTAACTGTTCCATTCCCCCAGGTAAGGAAGGTTGTGGGCTACCCTCGCTAGTTCCTCTTTTGGGGGAAGTTAAGGGTCACCTATAACTAGGAAATAAACCTAACTTTACCCTTGAAAACTATGAGGTCAGTGTGACTAGAGGTATGGTTTGATGAGTCCTGATACAACACCCAAGTCCAGTAGTCGCCGCACTGCAGTAAGTCGGAGTAAAGCCTCTGGCACTTCTGAAAAAAATAGTGCAGTCCAACCTTCAGTGACTGAGACAATCTCCCCATCTGTTCCCCCTCAAGCAGACATTCAGGAGATTCCCGTTGATCCTCCCCACCCCCCAGAACAACTTGGGGAAGAAGGGGCTTCTGTAATAATCCAACCTCATTCCCAACTGTCTCCACCAGCAAACCGTCTTAATCGGCTCGCTCCCAGTACAAGCCAGCCTAGCCAATCGCCGCCCCTACAACTTGTCCCCAGACCTACCCCACAACCCACTGAATCATCCATTGTGGTACAATCTAAGGACATATTTAAGGCTGTCCCCCTCCCTGGGAATCGGCCTATTGCTTCCAATAGTAAACCGGAGGTAAAAGCAACATTTCCTGAAGGGTATACCCCCCTGCCTTTGCCAGGGAACCGTCCAATTGCATCCAATAGTTTAAAGGTTGAACAAATTAAACCCATGAGTACCCCCAAACCATTCAACGTATCTCCTCCGTCCCAGTCCACTGACATCGTTCCAGCCGGTGAGTCCCGTCTCACCAAATCGTCCCTACTGGGTCGCCGTCCCGTTTCTCCCAGTGATATTCAAGTGATTGAAACGGTCAATCTTTATGGGCAACGCCCCATAGTTGCCAGTGATATTGAAGTTCTAGATACCAACTCCTTGCCTGGACATCGACCGATTGTTGCCAGTCACTTACAAATTTCCAATAATCATTCCCTGCCAGGGCATCGCCCAATTGCTTCCAATGAAATTGACGATTCAACCACGTTGATGGGTTACCTAGACTGATGGATTCCCCACTACCCAATTACACTGGTGTAAAAGAATGATTGTCTGATGGGAAATCGTTATCCCATCAGCTAGCAAGGTTTTCAACCAAGTTGGTTCATTATTTGGATTCGAACTTAGGAAGTAAGTGTGGACTGGCAAAATCAGAAGGCACAATCAAACCAGGAACAACCGGAAACCGTTGTTGCATCAGAAAATTATTATCGTTTGCTGGGTTTACATCCCTCGGCTTCAGTGCAACAAATTCGTGCTGCTTATCGGGAGTTAAGTAAACGCTTTCATCCAGACACCACTGACTTAACAACCGATGTGGCAACGGTTAAATTTTATCACCTCAACCAAGCCTATGGAGTGCTGAGCAATCCTGAACGACGTCTCCTTTACGATCAATCCATTGGATATTCCAGAATTGCGGTGATCCAACCACCCCCAGACCTTAATGGGACTTGGGGCAAAACTAAAGGCTATCAGACTTCATCCCTGTATTTAGATCCCACTGATCGA
The DNA here is from genome assembly GCA_903897715.1 of uncultured Synechococcales cyanobacterium. Lineage (GTDB taxonomy): Bacteria > Cyanobacteriota > Cyanobacteriia > CAIUCS01 > CAIUCS01 > CAIUCS01. Next base: position 15,407 of record CAIUCS010000072.1, on the reverse strand, counting down.
CCCCTATCAGCGGGAGAGGTTTTTGCCTTATTCATTTTAGGATTGACGGTAGTGGGATGTTTAATACTGGCGATCGCGATTGGATTCACCAAAGGTATTGCCATTATTTATCCCTCCCCATCTGATTCTCCCGCCATCACTTCTCCAATGATTTTTCATCAGGAGATAGAATTAGGGGAAACGACAATTCAACTAACCTTCAAATCATCCAAATCGGGATGATCCCCCTTCCTTTACTCCGTCTATAACCCCTTAACTTTCTTACCGTTACTGTTCTTAAATATGTCCATTCCTTCCAGCGAAACTCCCCTTTACAACCATCCCCTTCCGGATATTGAACAGTGGCTAATGTCTATGGACTGCTGCCAAAACTCCACCGAGCCCCATTTCTGGTCTGTATCCCGACCAAATTGGCAAGCAGAAATTACCCTAGACACTGATCAAATTACGGTGCGTTATCTGGGTTCAGGAGAGGACGGGAAAGACATTCAACGCTCTTTCAAATATTCCCTCAGTCGGCAAGATATTGAAGCAGCTGTATTTTCTGGACCATAAAGAATTACTGATCCGAAAAAACTCACTCAGTTTTAATTTCATTCCATCTTTTCCGAACAGCTTGAATATCTTGCCACATCAACCACTTAGGGCTCCCTTTCTCTTTGGAAGGGTTGCGGAGCAAATAAGCAGGATGGAAAATAGGCATAAAGTATCGGTTTTCGTGATCAATCCATTGTCCACGGACTTTTGTAATCCCTTGAGTTATTCCTAATAATCCTTTCAGTGCTGTGGCTCCAGTTAACAAAATAATCATGGGATTCACGATCCGAATTTGTTCTAATAGGTAACCTTTGCAAGCATCAACTTCTTCTTTCGTTGGCACCCGGTTACCAGGGGGACGACACTTGACAATATTACAAATGTACACATCATTTTCTGTTAATTCCACCGAAGCCAAAATTTTATCCAGTAATTGTCCTCCCTTACCCACAAAAGGTAGACCTGTTTCATCTTCATTCTGCCCTGGTCCTTCCCCTACAATCATGATTAAGGCGTGGGGATTCCCACGGCTAATGACCACATGGGTGCGAGTCTGGGAAAGTTGACATCGTTGACACCCATTGCAGTGAATGGTTAATTGATCTAGGCTGGAATAAGTATTAGAGTTAATTGGAATCTGACTATTCAATGGGATAGTATCAAAGTCACCAGAGGATGGATGACTGGATGGCTCTGATTCAGGCAAAGAAAAGAGATTAATCTGTTCCTCAGCGGTCATACAACTTGCTTTTAGGTTTGTTTATTTTGAGAGTGTCCCAATGTTGCACATTTACCCCCATCCCCTAACCTCTTTTCCCCAAAAGGGATAAGGGGAACCGGATTTAGGGTGAGGTCTGCAAAATTGGGATGCACCCTTTATTCTCCAATGTACACTAAAGTTTTTTTTTCATCGGCTCTGAGTAGAATAAAATAAACTTAAACACTATTGACCTTTATCCACATTCGGAGTGAATACCCTATGGGTGGTGAAATTTTTAATGCAGCCTTTTTATGCTTTATCTTAATTTTGGTAGGATTAGGGGTGGGCAAGCTATTGTTAAAAATCCAAGGTGGGGAAGAATAACGAAATCCTCTTTCTACCCACCCTCAATTTTCCAGACAGGAATTGGGAATCAAATTAAACAATCACTGCCCCGTCTGTGACACAAGGAAGGGCTCAACCCAATCAAGGTTCGTCCTAGATTTCCCTGTTCCTGATTCTGGTGGTGGGCAATTTCCCTTAAACTATGCTCTTAAACCTTATTTTTTCCCTATAACTTCAATGAACCCTAGGGTTATATATACAGAACAAGCTCCACAACCCGTTGGTCCCTATAGTCAAGCCATCGTCGCCACTGGTCAACTGGTGTTTGTTGCCGGACAGATTCCACTTCACCCGTTAACTGGTGAATTAGTGGGTGAAAACAACATAACTCACCAAACCCAGCAAGTAATGTCTAACCTATCGGCAATTTTAACTGCAGCCGGAACCAGCTTTGCCAAAGTCGTTAAAACGACGGTCTACTTAAAGGATTTACAGGATTTTGCAGCCATGAATGAGGTTTATTCCCATTACTTTAATGCTGAATCTGCCCCTGCCCGCGCCACTGTTCAAGTTGCTCGTCTGCCCAAGGATGTGATGGTTGAAATTGATTGTATTGCTGTTATTTAGACAATAGGCTGACGAGATGCACTCATCCAAAACAATCCTGGTAACCGGTGGTGCAGGTTATATTGGCACCCATACGGTGGTTGCACTCCAAAAGGCTGGATACACAGTCATCATACTTGATAACTTGGTTCACGGTCATCGGGATCTAGTTGAGGGAGTTCTTAAAACGGAACTGCTTGTGGGCGATACGGGCGATCGCCCCTTGCTAGATCATTTGTTTGCTACCCGAAAGATTGATGCAGTCATGCACTTTGCTGGCTTTGCCTATGTAGGTGAATCAATGTTCTACCCGCGGAAGTACTATCGCAACAACGTAGTTGCCACCCTAACCTTATTGGAAGCCATGGTGGATGCTGGAATTAAGCAATTTGTATTTTCATCAACCTGTGCCACCTATGGTTATCCCCAGTCTGGGGTGACGGTGCTGAACGAGACCCATCCTCAACAACCCATTAACCCCTATGGCAGAACTAAGTTAATGATTGAACAAGTCCTAGCTGACTTTGCCATAGCCTATGGATTCCGATCAGTTATTTTCCGTTATTTTAACGCATCAGGTGCCCATCCATCGGGGCAATTAGGGGAAGACCATCATCCAGAAACTCACCTGATTCCCTTGATTTTGATGACTGCTTTGGGAAAGAGGGATAAAATTTCCATCTATGGTAATGACTATCCTACTCCCGATGGCACCTGTATCCGCGACTATATTCATGTTTGTGATTTAGCCGAAGCCCATGTTTTGGGTTTAAGTTATTTGTTGAGTGGTGAACCGGGAGCTGTATTTAATTTAGGGAATGGGAATGGTTTTTCAGTACAGTCAGTCATTGAGACCGCTCGTAGGGTCACTCAACGGGAGATTCATGCTGAAGTGTGCCATCGCCGCCCGGGGGATCCACCATTGCTAGTTGGCAGTAGTGACAAAGCACGTCATGTACTGGGTTGGTGTCCTCAATACTCCGATCTAACCACCATTTTATCCCATGCTTGGCGGTGGCATCAGTATCGTCATGGATAAGGTATGAATATTTTACACAGGTCAGTCAATTGTATGATTTATGTTTGCTGAATTAACAGAACTTTTATCTAGTTTCCAAATACCAGCGGAATGGATTGGTCTGCGGGTTGTCAAAGAGTCTAGTCAGGTTCACCAAACACGAGATGCCATACCCCAAGGAAATGGCAGAACCCTGAGTCAGGGGGTCATGGTGGAGGTATTGGTAAATGGACACATAGGCTATGGGGCAACTAATTCCCTAACCCCCCCTGCCATCCGAATTGCTGCCTGGAATGCCTATAAACAGGCTCTCGCAGCCAGTAAGTGGGCATTAAATTCCCTTTCATCCCATGTACGCCCTCAGGTGAAAGGAACCTATTTATCCCCGATTCTTCAACCCTTTGGTGGACTTAGTTCGAGTGAAATCCAAGATGTGTTACACCAGTTAAGTGGTTTATTAAAGGTGTCCAGCCAGATTGTCCAAACTAATGCCTCTGTTATCACGAATCAAACGGAGTCATGGTTGGTGAGCAGCAATGGGTCAGAGGTTTATCAAAACATATCATCCATTCAAACTCATCTAGGAGCAACTGCTCAGGATGGAGGATTCACCCAAACCCGAACAGACAATGGTTATCAGGCGCGTTGCTATCAAGGGGGGTGGGAGTTTTTTGTCAATGATGATCTGTGGGTTCGAGCAGAACGGGTTGGAGTTCAGGCAGTGGAACTTCTCACGGTGGAGGATTGTCCCACCACCACCACCACCTTGGTGTTAGCACCCGATCAAATGATGCTTCAAATCCACGAAAGTGTTGGACATCCTCTAGAATTAGATCGCATTTTAGGGGATGAACGCAATTATGCAGGAGGTAGCTTTGTCAAGCCAGATGATTTTGGACAACTCTCCTACGGATCAACGGCAATGACTATTTCATTTAATCCTACAGTACCGGAAGAGTTTGCCAGTTATGGTTTTGATGATACAGGTGCTCCAGCGGGCAAGGACTATCTGATTCGGAATGGTCAATTATTAAAAGGGTTGGGTGGATTGGAAAGTCAACACCGCTCTGGAATAGAAGGAGTGTCCTGTGCCAGAGCCTGTTCTTGGAATAGACCAGCCATCGATCGCATGGCTAATCTGAACCTGGAGCCAGGAACGGATACTTTTGATGAAATTATTGGTGGTATTGAGTTGGGAATATATATGGAAACAAATCGTTCCTGGTCAATTGATGACCAAAGACATAAATTTCAATTTGGGTGTGAATATGCTCGATTGATTGAAAATGGTCAACTCACTGAAACCCTGCGCAATCCCAATTATCGGGGAACCACTTTGGACTTTTGGCATAATCTGGTTCGAGTGGGGGATGCCAATACTTGGCAGATTTATGGGACTCCCTTTTGTGGCAAAGGAGAACCAAACCAATCCATTCGGGTGGGTCATGGCTCCCCTGTCTGTGCCTTCAAAAATATTGAAGTGTTTGGAGGAGATTAACAACCAGTCTCAATTGTGATACTCTATGCCAGAACATAACGTGCAATTGTCTGATCAGGTAGTGGTCTTAGGAACCATGCATGGGAAAGAACAGGTCATCGCTCCCATCTTAACCCAAGAACTTGGGGTTGAAGTGATCGTCCCCACTGATTTTAATACTGACCAGTGGGGGACGTTTACCAGGGAAATGGATCGATGGGCAGATCAACGAACCACCGCACGGGTCAAAGCAAAACAAGCCATGGAAATTTTACACCGATTGGTGGGTATTGCCAGTGAAGGCAGTTTTGGTCCCCATCCCACATTTCCCTGGCTAGCCGTTAATCGAGAATTAGTGGTATTAGTGGATGTAAAACTTGGTTTAGAAGTGGTAGGGGAGGTGGTTACTACTAAAACTAACTACCGCCAGACCCAAGTGAGTCATATTACAGAGGCTTTGGAATTTGCACGGCAAGTTGGTTTTCCTCGTCATGGACTGGTGGTGATGGCATCTGAAACTATCCCAACTCATCCACTAATTTTTAAGGGCATTCTTACAGAAGTTCAATTAAAAACTGCCATAGAACAAGTTTTAGCCCACTATCCCCATAGTAGGGTGCAACTAGAAACAGATATGCGTGCCATGATGAATCCAACCCGAATGGAGGCGATCGCCCAAGCAACCCATGAGTTAGTCCGAAAGTTACGCCAAACCTGTCCCCTTTGCAATTATCCTGGTTTTGAACGGGTAGAACAACAATCTGGTTTGAATTGTAGTCAATGTAACCAACCCACCCCCCTGATTCGACTAGATAGATACCAATGTCAACACTGCGGTCATCGCCATAACCATCTGTTTCCGCAGGGAAAACTGGCTGATCCAATGTATTGTTCCTATTGCAATCCGTGACCACCAAGAAGTGTAGAATAATCTAGGGTCTTTATCCGGAAAAAGATATTCTTAACCGAAAGGATAAACCGTAAAATTCGCCATAACCCTAACAACGACATTGAGCTTGTGGCAAGGCATAAATCACCTCCACCCTAAGCTCTAGTAAAAAAAAGAAAATATTTTAGGTAATGCTTATCTATGATTGTGTCAAGCATACCCTTACTATTTATATAGAATGTTTTATCACAAATTGAGGTCAACTATGAAGTTTCGCCCTTTAATCATTGTATTTGTAGCTTTATGTATTAGTTTATTATCTGCCTGTAGCGAGGCTTCCGTGGCAACAACTCCACAAGTACTCACCTATGACCAGATTAGAAATACAGGATTGGCTAATAAATGTCCCCAATTGGATGATACGTCCCGAGGGGTGATTCCTGTCAGTTCCGGTCAATCTTTTTCCATTAGTGAATTATGTCTAGAGCCTACCGCATTTCTTGTAAAACAAGAGGGAGTTAGTAAACGAAAACAAGCAGTATTTGTTCCCACCAAATTACTTACCCGTTATACTTCGTCACTGGATGAAGTATCAGGAGACCTAACCATTAATGGCGATCGCAGTGTAACCTTCACTGAAAAAGATGGAATTGACTTTCAGCCAACCACGGTGCAATTACCGGGTGGGGAACGAGTTCCGTTCTTATTTACTGTAAAAGGTTTGGTTGCCTCATCTCAGCCCGGCTTAGACAACATTAGTACCTCCACTGATTTTGAAGGAACCTATCGAGTCCCCTCCTACCGCACGTCCAACTTCCTAGATCCCAAGGGTAGAGGTTTAGCCACGGGTTATGATAATGCCGTTGCCCTTCCTGCCCAAGCCGATAGTGAAACATTTGAGAATGTTAAAAAATTTGATGTGGGTGAGGGTAAAATCTCCTTGCAAGTTGCCAAGGTAAATAATGCAACGGGTGAAATTGCAGGTACTTTCGAGTCTAACCAACCCTCTGATACGGATATGGGTGGTAAGGCACCTTTAGAGGTTAAAATTCGGGGACTTTTTTACGCTAAGGTAAAATCAGCAGCTTAACCGGAAGTTTTCTGTATAAATCCCTTCTGTGGCTTCGTCCTCATCTTCGGGATGGGGACGCTTTCATTATTTTCATAGGGATGACTGGGTCGGAATATGACCTAATCCTGAGATCTAGAGGAATATGAAACTGGGGCTTCCAAGGATTCGTTCACTGATTTTCAACCCATGGCAAGGAACCCATCTACTCAACAATTGGTTCAAGGGATTCTACACCCTTCACAGGGGGGTATAGTCATGGGGTTAGAACGAATACAGGGCTTATTAGGAAAATTGGGAGATCCCCACCATCAAGTGCCTATCATTCATGTGGCTGGCAGTAATGGTAAGGGTTCAGTATGTGCCTACCTATCTTCCATATTAACCTGTGCGGGATACCAGGTGGGGCGATATACTTCGCCCCATTTAATTGATTGGAATGAACGGATTGTGGTGAATGAGCAACCCATCCCCTCAATGGAGCTGCTTAATTTAATTGAACAGGTGCAGGCAGTGATTCCATTGGAATCAAAACCACCCACCCAATTTGAATTAATTACCGCCGCCGCATGGCTGCACTTTGCCCGACTACGGGTGGATGTGGCGGTGATGGAAGTTGGGCTGGGAGGGCGACTGGATGCTACAAATGTGTGCGATCGCCCCTTAATATCAATCATCACCTCCATTAGCCGAGAACATTGGCAAATACTGGGAGATACCTTGGGTGCCATTGCCCATGAAAAAGCTGGTATTCTCAAGCCAGGGTGTCTAGCCATCGTGGGTTCATTACCCATGGAAGCTCAAGTGGTTATTAAAGAACGAGTTGCCCAACTAGGTTGTCAGGCAGTATTTCCCTCCCCCACAACTATCATTGAGTCACCCAATGGTAGTGTGCATCCTTGGGGTGAATGTCAAGGGGTTAACTTTCCCTTGCCCCTTGCTGGAAAAGCCCAATTATACAACTCTGCCCTAGCCATGGGTGCCATCCACCACCTGCGATGCCAGGGATGGCAAATTAGTGATACTGCCATCCAACAAGGCATGGCAAACACCCGCTGGCCCGGACGGCTGCAATGGACAACCTGGCATGAATGCCGTTGGTTAGTAGATGGTGCCCATAATCCAGCTTCAGCTCAAGTACTCAGGGATTATGTGGATAGTTATTTAGAACAAATCCATGGGAATAATCTGGATGGACAGCGCGTCTCTTGGGTTATGGGAATGATGGCGACCAAAGATCATCGGGAGATTTTTCAGGCTTTACTGCGCCCTGGTGATAGTGTTTTTTTGGTTCCTGTCCCTGATAGTGACTCGGCGCCACCTGAAATGCTGATGAGCTTAGTTAATTCCATGGGTTTACCCCTTTTTCACTGCCAGACCTATCCAGATTTACATACCGCCCTTATCACTGCTAATGGGTTTTCCCATTCTCAACTTAGGGTGTTGTGTGGTTCATTGTATTTGATTGGTCACTTATGTCTATAAGAAAAGGGTCAGTCCATGTTCAACTACCCCCAATCCGCGCCACATCACGGGAATTTTCCTCAAAAGCTGACGCCAAAGCATCTTCACCACTCAGCCCATTTGCCAGTGCATTTTTAATTGACTGCAAAACACGCTTATAGTCCTTAGGCATAACCTTAACAAATTTGGGAATCATTTGGTTCCAAGTGGACAATACATGGGCAGCCTTAGGGCTTTGGGTATAATCCAGATGGTTCTGAATTAATTGGCGTAGGTCGGCGATTTCTTCAGGATCGTCTAAAGCTTCCAACCCCACCATCTGTTGGTTACACCGGGTAGCAAAGTCCCCTAATTCGTCCAGAACATAGGCTACACCGCCACTCATGCCAGCGGCAAAATTGCGTCCAGTAAGCCCTAGTACCACAACCCTACCCCCTGTCATATATTCACAACCGTGGTCGCCCACTGCTTCGACCACCGTATGCACACCGGAATTACGGACACAAAACCGTTCTCCAGCCATCCCCCCAACATAGGCTTCACCATTTGTAGCTCCATAAAATGCCACATTGCCAGTGATCATATTTTCACTTGCCACAAATGTAGAATTTTTAGGTGGGTAAAGAATAACTTTGCCACCACTTAACCCCTTACCGGTATAGTCATTGGCATCTCCCTCTAATTCAAGGGTTACTCCCTTGGGAATAAATGCACCAAAACTTTGACCAGCACTACCTTGAAAATGTAAATGAACCGTGTTGTCTGGTAAACCATCCCAATGACGCTTGGTAATTTCATTACCCAATATGGTGCCTACCACGCGATCGGTATTTTTAATGGGTAAGGTTGCCTTGACGGGTTTTCCCCGCTCAATGGCTTCCTGACATAAATCCAGCAGGACTGTCATATCTAAGGATTTTTCTAGTCCATGGTCTTGGGGAATTTGACAGTAACGTCCCACTTGTGGATTAACGTCAGGTTGGTAAAGGATTTTAGATAAATCAATACCCTTTGCTTTCCAATGTTCCACAGCAGGCTTTGATTCCAGTACATCCGTTCGCCCTACCATTTCATTTAAGGTTCTGAATCCTAGCTGAGCCATTAGTTCCCGGACTTCTTGGGCAATGAACTGCATAAAATTGACCGTGTGCTCTGGTTCACCAACAAAGCTTTGTCGTAGATAGGGGTCTTGGGTGGCAATTCCGGCGGGACATGTATTCAGATGACAAACCCGCATCATAATACAACCTAAGGTAACTAAGGGGGCGGTGGAGAACCCAAATTCTTCTGCCCCCAACAGGGTTGCAATCACCACATCTCGACCCGTTTTCATTTGTCCATCTGTTTCGACAACAATGCGCGATCGCAAGTTGTTCAAGACTAGAGTTTGGTGAGTTTCTGCCAATCCCAATTCCCATGGGAGTCCAGCATGTTTGATGGAAGTTTGGGGGGAAGCTCCTGTCCCTCCATCAAAGCCAGAAATTAAAACCACATCTCCATGGGCTTTGGCAACGCCCGCGGCAATGGTTCCCACCCCTACTTCGGATACCAGTTTCACGCTAACCCGAGCGGAACGATTTGCATTTTTCAGGTCATGGATCAATTCTGCTAAATCTTCAATTGAATAAATATCATGGTGGGGAGGTGGTGAAATTAACCCTACTCCAGGGGTGGAATAGCGGACACGGGCAATCCAGGGATATACCTTTTTCCCAGGCAACTGCCCCCCTTCTCCAGGTTTAGCTCCCTGTGCCATTTTGATTTGCAATTCCTTTGCCTGAGACAGATATAAACTGGTAACCCCAAAGCGACCGGATGCAACTTGTTTAATGGCACTATTCTTGGAATCCCCCAATTCATTCGTCCAGGTGTACCGTTCTGGATCTTCTCCCCCCTCCCCTGTATTGGATTTACCACCAATACGATTCATGGCGATCGCCAATGTTTCATGGGCTTCCTTGGAAATAGAACCATAACTCATCGCGCCGGTCTTAAACCGTTTCATAATTGCTGTGATTGGCTCTACTTCCTCAATGGGGATAGGGGTACGTTCCTGAAATGTGAGGAGTCCCCGGAGGGTGAAATGCTTTTGGTTTTGTTGGTTAACCAATGAGGCGTATTGCTTATACAGATGATAACTGCCGGTACGTACTGCTTTTTGTAAGGTGTGGATGGTCTCCGGGCTAAATAAGTGAGACTCTCCATCTTGTCGCCATTGGTACTCACCACCCACTTCCAACATGGGAAGACCAGACCGTTGAGCAAACCCATGACTGTGACGGAGTATAGATTCCTCGGCTAAAACATCTAAACCAATTCCTTCTATTCGGGAAGCTGTTCGGGTAAAGTACTGATTCACCAAGGATTGATTTAACCCAATGGCTTCAAATATTTGGGCACCTCGATAGCTTTGTAAGGTTGAAATACCGATTTTGGAAGCAACTTTAATTACCCCTTTAGTCACGGTTTTAATGAAGTTCTGGCAGGCAGTTCCATAGTCCACATTCACCAACAACCCCTGATGGATCATGTCTTGGATTGTTTCAAAGGCTAAATAGGGGTTAATAGCCCCGCAACCATAGCCAATTAGTAAGGCAAAATGATGCACTTCCCTAGGTTCTCCAGATTCCAGAACTAAACCCACCCTGGTGCGAGTTCCTTGACGAATGAGATGATGGTGCAGACCGGAAACTGCCAGTAGGGCGGGAATGGGTGCTTGTTGAGCATTCAGACCGCGATCGGTCAGCACTAAAATTGTGGCACCAGAACTAATGGCTTGGTCTGCTGCACGAAAGATAGCTTGCAATTGGGTTTCCATCCCTCCAGCACCATCCGCCGCAGAAAATAGAATCGGCAGGGTGACGGAACGAAAATCCTGTTGATCCAACCGTTTTAACTGAGCCATTTCCCTGTCGGTAAGGATGGGGGTTTTTAGCTTGATCAGATGACAACTTTCTGGTTCTGGTTGGAGTAGATTTCGTTCAGATCCAATGGTGGTTACCGCTGAGGTAATGATTTCTTCGCGAATGGAATCAATGGGTGGATTCGTTACTTGGGCAAATAATTGTTGAAAGTAGTCATAGAGAAGTTTAGGGCGGTCTGACAAAACTGCCAGGGGAGTATCACTTCCCATGGAGCCTATGGCTTCTACCCCATCCCGTGCCATGGGGGTGAGGAGCAGGCGTAAATCTTCAAAGGTATAGCCAAATGCCATCTGTCTTTGAACCAGGGGGGGTTGGGAACTGTTATCCATCCCTAGTTTGATTCCATCTTGAGGGTCTCCTTCGGGTAATTGACTTAAGTCTGTTAAATGTTCGGTCAACCATTGCCCATAGGGATGGGCGGTGGTAATGGAGTGTTTGATTTCTTCATCAGTGATAATCCGTCCTACTGCCATGTCCACCAGGAACATTCGCCCTGGCTGTAACCGTCCCTTAAAGGCTACCCGTTCCGGAGCGATGGGGAGTACACCTGCTTCCGATGCCATAATGACTAAATCATCCTTGGTAACGTAATAACGGGAAGGACGTAAGCCGTTACGATCCAGTACGGCACCCATAACGGTGCCATCGGTAAAAGCAATGGATGCTGGTCCATCCCAGGGTTCCATTAAGCAGGCATGATATTCATAGAATGCTTTCTTTTCTGGACTCATGGATTCGTGGGCAGTCCATGGTTCAGGGATCATCATCATGATGGCATGGGGAAGGGATCGCCCGGACAAGGTGAGTAATTCCAAGGCATTATCAAAAATCAACGAATCGCTACCTGACAAATTGATGACTGGGAAGATTTTTTTAATATCTTCTCCAAATAACTCAGATTCAAACAATGACTGCCGTGCATACATCCAGTTAATATTGCCCCTTAAGGTGTTGATTTCTCCATTGTGGGCAATGTATCGATAGGGGTGAGAACGCTCCCAACTAGGGAAGGTATTGGTACTGAATCGGGAGTGAACTAGGGCTAAGGCACTGACCATGTCAGGATCGTGTAATTCAGGATAGTATTGCCCCACCTGAGCAGTCATTAGCATTCCCTTGTACACTAAGGTGCGTGCCGACAAACTGGCAGGATACCAAAACGGATCAATGGCAGCATGACGGATTTCGTTGTGAGCCCGTTTACGAATGACATAGAGTTTCCGTTCAAATGCCAGATCATGGTTAATGGAGGAGGATCGCTGGATGAAAACTTGTTCCATAAATGGTTCACTCGCTAAGGCTGTAGCACCAATCATAGAATCATCGGTTGGGACATCCCGCCAACCAATCACCTGCTGCCCTTCTTCTTCAACAATACGGGTAAACATTCGTCGTCCCGCTTCCCGTTGAACAGGGTCAGGGGAGGAATAGATGGAGCCGACCCCGTAGTGACCAGGATCAGGTAAGGAGAACCCTAACTGAGCAGACTGTTTACACAAAAAACCATGGGGAATTTGAATCAAGATTCCAGCCCCGTCCCCAGTATTTGCCTCGCATCCACAAGCTCCCCGATGCTCTAGGTTTATCAAGATTTGCAATGCATTTTCAATAATCTCGTGGGATTTTTCACCTTTAATGTGAACAATGAAACCCACTCCACAAGCATCATGCTCAAATTGAGGATCATATAACCCTTGCTGTTGTGCCAGCGTTAGAGAGGATTGGGAGGAGGGAGAAGGGGAATGGAGCGGTGATGGATAACGATTCATTATAAAAATAGCGGGTGGTATGTACAGGGGGCAAAACCTTAAAAAGTAAGTGGGGTGATGATTGAAGTCAACTAACCCTACACTGATTTTTCAAAAATAAATCATAAATCTAATCTTCCGATTTTCTACTGAGAAAACCGTAGTTTTCACTCTCTTAAGGAAATTGTCATATATGTAAATTAATTCTGACTGTCTTAACTACAAAACCTGATTGACTGACAAAACTTCTCAGCCAAAACCCCGAAAGCCCTCACCCTAGCCCTCTCCTGATGGGAGAGGGAACCGGAGGGGTGGATCGGCTCCCCTCGCCGCTTGGGAGAGGGGTTGGGGGTGAGAGCGTACAACTTTTGTCAGTCAACCAACTATAAAACTCAAATTATCTGTTTTTTTTGGCAATTAAAGTGTGTAAATAGATACATTCAAATCAAAACGGTGGTAGCAACAACTAGTCACCCTGATGAATGGGAGTTTGAAAAATGGATAGGTACTGTTCTAATTCATGAATTGCTAACGTAGCTTGGTTTGCCAATTGTTGGATTTCCGCAGTTATCCCGGTGAGGTGTGGATTCATTGCCTCCATCTGGGATGCCTTTTCACCAATATGGACTACCAAAGAAGAAATTTTATAGGTCGAATCAGTAATTGTGATGATCAATTTTGATATTTCCTGGAAAGACTCTGTAACCTGTTTGACCCGTTGACGGGTCTCTGCCATTTGTTCTTCAACTGTATCCATGGCAACCATGACCTCCCGTGATGAATTATATACTTGGGTAATCAATGCCTTAAGCTTGGACTGGGCTGATGCGTCCATCGTTTCTAAATCCCTAATGGTCTGGGGAAGAGAGGTTGGGTGTTCCCTTCGGTATTCAATTTCTCTCCTCTCCGTTACGGAATTTTCCGGTTCCCCACCAAGTGTCCATTCAGGTAATGGAACCTCTTTGGGAAAAGTGGTTAAAAAAGAATCCGTTAGGGTAAGCTCCTGCTTCGGGTTGGTATGGGTTAAATGACCATGGTATAGATCAGCATTTTCAGTAGCGAAGGTAAACCCTTCTTCCCCAATGAAATTAACTTCCTCCTGCCTAGGAAGAATGAATGAACTGTCTTCAAATTGTTGATAAGGTTCATTGTGTCCTAGTCCATGGGGGTCTGAACTCTCTTCAGGAATCTGAGCAATTCCTTCTTGGGCATAGGTTAAAAGATCAGCATCGGTAGTGGAACCCATGACAAATTCATATTCCATTTTTGCCTCTTGATAACGATGGAATCCGTGACTATAAATATGTCCTTTCAATAAATGGGCATTCAAATCATTGGGAAAATCTCTTAAATAAAGATCAATGTTTTCAGCAGCCTGTTCATAATTGTTTACGATATAAGCATTAAACGCTTGATCATATCGCTGAGTATCGTATTCCCTAGCCATCAGCACCTCCTGAAATTGAATAAAACTACCATCCGCCGACAACTGCTTCCAACAGCATAACGAATCGGTATGGTCTAAGCGTCTTAACGGTAGAAATGGTTATATCTATGCCATTCATTAATTTAAAATGTTAATCGCACAACTATAAAAAACGAGGGATTAAATAAAAAATATGACCGAACAACGGGGAGTTACAGTTTGGTTTACCGGACTCAGTGGTGCTGGAAAAACAACTATTCGCATGGCTGTTGAGGAGAAATTAAGGGCTGCTAGTCTTAAGGTTGAAGTTCTGGATGGTGATGTTGTTCGGGAAAACTTAACCAAAGGATTAGGGTTTAGTAAGGCGGATCGGGATGAAAATATACGACGAATTGGATTTGTTTCTCATTTGCTGACTCGCAATGGAGTAATTGTTTTGGTTTCAGCTATTTCTCCCTATCGTGATGTTCGACAACAGGTTCGAGAACAAATCGGTAACTTTGTGGAAGTATTTGTCAATGCCCCATTGGAAGTTTGTGAACGTCGTGATGTGAAGGGGTTGTATCGTAGGGCACGGGCGGGAGAAATCAAACATTTCACCGGGATTGATGACCCCTACGAACCTCCTGACCATGCCGAAGTTGAATGTAGAACAGATCTGGAAACTTTAGATGAAAGCGCAACTAAAGTATTACAAAGCCTAGTGAATCAGGGATATATCCGACATTCCGCAGGTTGACAAAAAGAATATTTGGGGCGGATGAGGTAGTCTGAGGGCAAACCATGGGATTGTGCCTTGAAGATAGATAATCTGGATCACTTGGGGTTGGTAGCATCCATCATCGATGAGGTGGATCTGGTGGAGGTCACGGACGAGCTTCTGCCCGCTCATCCGTTGAGTCACACCAGCCCAGGCAAGGAGAGTTTGCACCCCAACTGATCAAGAAAGGACAAAACCAACTGTCAGGGCTAGACGAGGAGATCGTATTACCCTACAATTCCACAACTAATATAGGACTGCTATATCGGATCAATCGCGGGTCGACACGCAGAGGTTTGCTTAAGACCATGAGTGTGTTGAGCAAACCCCCACAAGATTAGCTTGGGGAGAAGGGGAGCAAGAATTTCAAAGTTTCTCTCCCAGCTTGGGAGAGGGATTTAGGGTGAGGGCTGCAAAATTGGAATGCCCCCTTGCTGTTTGGCT
>CAIUCS010000071.1 GCA_903897715.1 uncultured Synechococcales cyanobacterium | reverse complement strand
TGTTTGGTTTTAGACCTGTCGGCTGACTATCGTTTTCAAGATTTAATCACTTACCACAACTGGTATGGTGGCGATCGCACCGATACAATCACCGCTGCAACCGCAGTTTATGGATTACCAGAGCTTTATCGCCAACGCCTCACGGGAGCAAATTTAGTTGGTTGTCCGGGTTGCTACCCCACTGCCAGTTTATTAGCATTAATTCCCCTATTAAAACAGGGACTAGTGGAACTCAACAGTATTATCATCGATGCCAAGTCTGGTACTTCAGGGGGCGGGCGTCAGGGGAAGATAAACTTATTGTTAGCCGAAGCAGACAGCACAGTCGGTGCATACAATGTTGCTCGTCATCGTCATACCCCAGAAATTGAACAAATCTGTCAAGATATAACCGGACAAAATGTACAAGTCCAATTCACTCCCCACTTAATGCCGATGATACGAGGGATGCTAGTTACTGTCTATGCAACACTCCGTGACCCCGGGTTAGTCACTGAGGATTTAATTACCATTTACAATGTAATTTATCGCCATGAACCTTGGGTCAAAATTGTTCCCGCAGGTAAGTATCCCCAAACTAAATGGGCATGTGGAACGAATCTCTGTTACATAGGAATTGAAGTTGATTCCCGTACAGGGCGAGTTATCGTCATGGCGGCAATTGACAATTTAATCAAAGGGCAGTCAGGACAGGCTTTACAGTGCCTAAATCTGATGATGGGTTGGGATGAAACCTTGGCGTTACCAGCAATAAGTTACTATCCTTAAAGGTGCATTGGTTTAATCATCTTAAAATCGAACTTGACTCCTGTGGATAAAACCAGGAGAACCACAATGATCAGTCCTATACCATTTCCCTTCTTGACCTTGAATCGAAATTAATGCCCCTTTAGTCGGGACAGAGCAAAGAATCCGTCCATTAGGTCTGACTCGGATATTGCTGGGGGGGTCATAGATTGTGGCAACTCCAGAGGATGTTCCAGTTTGTTCACCCTGACTGATGTTTTGTTCTAAGGTACGAATGCGTTGGCTTGCTTTATTGAACCAGGTAGTGTCTTCATTTTTTTTGTAAAGTAATGCCGCATTTTTAAAATCTGCAATCGCCTTACTGTTCTCGTTGAGTAGTTCGTAAGTATTGCCACGATTATAATAGGCATTGGCATATTCCGGATCAATGCGAAGGGTTTCAGTATAGTCAGAGATAGCCCCTTGAGAATCTCCCAAGGTATCTTTGACGATGCCACGATTATAGTAGGCATTGGTATAGTTTGGATCAATGCGAATGGCTTCACTGTAGTCAGAGATGGCACCTTGATAATCTTTGAGTTCATCTTTGACGATGCCACGGTTATAGTAGGCATTGGTATAGTTTGGATCAATGCGAATGGCTTCATTGTAGTCAGAGATAGCATTCTGACGATTACCTAATTTATTATTAGAAATACCCCGGTTGTAGTAGGCAATGGCATAGTCCGGTTTCAGTCCAAGGGCTTGGTTGTAGTCAGCGATAGCACCTTGGGAATCTCCCAATGAATCCTTCGCGTTGCCACGATTCAAGTAGGCATTAGTATAGTCAGATTTGAGACCGATGGCTTGATTGTAATCAGCGATCGCCCCTTGATAATCGTTCAAGTCATTTTTAGCAATACCTCGGTTGTAATAGGCATCGGCATACCCTGGGTTTAGCCGGATGGCTTCGCTATAGTCACCAATGGCTCCTTGGAAGTCCCCTTGGTCATATTTCTTTAAGCCGCTGTCAAAATAGTCTGATGCACTTTGGGATGGGGATGATGGGAGAGGAACAGGGGATGATTGATTATTAGATGCAACAGGGGGTGGAGGATCGGAGGGGGTGGTACGATTTTCCATTACTGTGCGCCAAAGACCCGTCCCGCCGAGAATCGCCAAGACAAGTCCCCCAACTAAAACAAGGGTGGGAGCACCCAATTGCAGATGTTGAGGGACACTAATTTTTTCTTTCTCTGGAAGCTTGGAACCAATTATTTCTGTGGACTCAGGTTTGATAGTCCCTCTTACGTCTGGTTTGGATGGAGAAGAAGGGTGGATTTCAGTGGACGGGGATGTAATTCTAGTTAAACTAGTTAAGTCGTGTAATACGTCGGTCGTAGTTTGATACCGTTGTCGATAATCATAGCGCACCATTTTACTGAGGATAGAGGCAAAGGCAGGGGAAACCTGAACCCTATCTTGCCATATCAATTCACCAGATTGGGGATCCTCTGGGAAGGTATCGGGATCCATTCCCGTCAACGCATGGATTGCCAACATGCCAACTGCATAAATATCACTATTCGGTCTGGGCTTACCACTGCTTTGTTCCATCGGCATATACCCAGGGGTACCAATGGCAACGGTTAAACTTTTTTGACCAGCGGCGGTGGTGGATTGTCCCCTGAGTTGTTTCACGGCACCGAAGTCAATGGCAACCAACTTACCGTCCTCTCGACGACGAATCAAATTGGCAGGTTTAATATCCCGATGAATGACATTACGACTATGGACAAATTGTAAAATTTCCAACACTTCTTGGATTAAGCCAATGGTGTCCACCTCGGTGAAGCCAGATAGTTTCCCGTCTAAATCTTCACCGTCTATATAATCTTGAACTAAGTAAAACTGACCATCCTCTTCAAAGTGAGCTAAAAGAGTAGGGATGCGGTCATGTTTGCCCAGTTGCTCTAAAACTTCAGCTTCCTGCACAAATAGCCGACGGGCAGTTTCTAGGACAAAGGACTCTTGAGAGAAGGGATGCAATTGTTTAACAACACATTTGGGTTGATGGGGTCGTTGCAGGTCTTCTGCTAGGAAGGTTTCCCCAAAACCACCAGACCCTAACTGCCTCAGGATACGATAACGATGGGACAGAATGACACCTGTCTTAAGGTCTGACATGGGAAGGATTTAGTAATGTTGCAATGGAGTAATCAAATGATACGGTTGACGGATCTGTCAACAAAAAAGCACATTATGTTAAGTAAAGATAGCATAGAAATAAACG
>CAIUCS010000070.1 GCA_903897715.1 uncultured Synechococcales cyanobacterium | reverse complement strand
GATAACTGACATCGCCGAGGCGCGAAACCACGTCAGCTGGCCCACAGCCAACGTCAAGAATTCTCGCTTTCGGAGCAGCACTAATGATCTCGTTGGCGAACCAGACACCTGACTCTGGTTTACTGATTCCTAAGCTGAAATACTTGTACACCCAGGGGATCCCCATCACTCGTTCACGAAACCCCATGTCAATTCGTCTCCTAGTTGGCGAGGTGTTAGGCTTTGAAACGGTTACAGTTTAATTTGATTCCCCCTCCGATATTGCAGATATGCAGCAAGAAATAAACCAGATAAGGTGACAGTAATCAGTCCTAGGACAATCCCAGACAATAGAGGTTCAACCATTTTATTCTTCCTTTAGAGTTTGGTTACTTGAATTAATGTATTTTATCTTATGGCATTGACATGCTCTCCGTCCTAAGGGAACGGAGATTCTCAGACTGCCAGCATTAAGCTGACTTTTGACGGGCAGACGGACATCGCCAATCGCCCAATATTGGGCACTTATACTGGTTCACACGCCCATTAAAGAAAACTTGCCCAGCCGTTACACACAATTTTATCATTAGCCGCCCAATCCCCGTACTGAGATATTGGATAGTGTATAAAAATAGTTTATAAAATTACTTTTAGCATTATAATTAATAGTTGTATCCTTGAAACAACCAACTTTTCAGTCGTCATTGATGCGGATGTGGCGGAATTGGTATACGCGCACGTTTGAGGGGCGTGTGGCTTTGCCTTGCGAGTTCGAGTCTCGCCATCCGCATTTTTATTGGGCTTGCCAGTCCATTATTGGCATTGGTGTAAAAAATTGAACAGCATTTTCTGACCAAACTCAGTGAGGATACTTTCTGGATGAAATTGAACTCCTTGGACGTGTGGATATAAGCGATGCTGTACCCCCATAATCGTTTGGTCGTCCAGCCATGCAGTAATGTGTAGTTCTGGGGGGCATGACTGGCGTTCAATTACTAAACTGTGATATCGGGTAGCAGTGAGGGGGCTGGACAATCCACAAAACAGCCCTTGACCCTGGTGATAGATCAGGGATGTTTTTCCATGCATCAATTGTGGTGCAGGAACAATCAATCCTCCATAGGCTTGACCAATACTTTGATGTCCAAGACACACTCCCAGAATAGGTATCGTTGCACCTAATTGATCAATTAAATCTAGGGATATCCCAGCATCATCGGGTCGCCCTGGACCTGGAGAAATGATAATGGCATCAGGTTGTAAATGACGAACTTGGTCAACGTGGATTTGATCATTGCGATAAACCTGAACGTCTTGAGCAACTGACAATTCAAGCCCCAACTCTCCCAAGTATTGCACTAAGTTGTAGGTAAAGCTGTCGTAATTATCAATAACCAAAATCATGGTTCACTAATGAATAACAGTTGGATAGGGTTTGGTGATGGGAGTCATCCAGTCTCCTCCTCAGAAAGGGGGTTTGGCTGGTATAAATTTAGCAATTAACCAGTTTCAGTGTCACCGTTCTCTCCTTTGGGGAGGAACCAACGGGCGTAGCCCGCAATTCTCTTTACCAGGGAGAGTGGGAACGGTTACGTTTCAGTTAAAGAATGAATTTTAAAAAGGGTTGGAGTTTCATCGTCAACGGGGGAACCAGGATAAACAGCCCTACCATCAGAGAAACAAAGGCTGATACTAAGACTGCACCAGCAGCACAATCCTTCGCTATTTTGGCTAATTCGTGATAGGTTTGTTTGACTGTCAAATCCACTAAAGATTCAATGGCAGTGTTTAATAACTCCATGGATAAGACCGCCCCAATTGTCAATGATAAAACAGCTATTTCTACCAAGGGAACTTGTAAACCAAACCCAAGAAGGATTGCTACGCTGCCGATTAACCCATGAATCCGGAAGTTGCGTTGGGTTTGAAAGGTATACATAACTCCCGCTGCCGCGTACTTAAAGCTAACCAGCAAACTGGATGCACTTCGCCAAGCCAAGGGACGGTGAAAGGGGGTAACTTTGAAAACCGTGCGTTCCGGTAAGCGATGATCACGATTGGGATTAAGAAGTTCCTGAGACATACACCGTTATAAAAAAGTGAATAGTTGATGATTGACTTTTCCGAGTAAAGCAGTTTAACAAGAAAACTGGGTTTTTAGCCTGTAGTACCTTTAAAGCATTGATCACTTTGAGACTTTAACAAGTCTCTATGGATTGTACAAGGTTTTCTGTGATATTTTTTTTAGTGTCAACGGTTAGAGTGAGATCCTCACGAGTTAGATATTGTCTGTCTAGGAGAATGGCGAGGAAAAATTTTAGGATGAGTCATTAATTTTTACTGTTGCAATCCCACTGTATGAGTTACTGCCTAAACCCCCATTGTCCCAGACCTGATAACTACAATGAAGCTGAACTATGTAAGGCTTGTGGTAGCCGTTTACGTTTAAAAGAGCGATACCGTGCTTTGCGGTTAATTGGGCGAGGGGGCTTTGGTCGAACGTTTCTGGCAATTGATGAAGATAAGCCGTCCCATTCCCGTTGTGTGGTGAAACAGTTTTATCCTCCAGAGCCGAAAAATAGTGGGGTACAAAAAGCAGAAGAGTTATTTCGCCAAGAAGCAGTACGACTGGAAGAATTAGGTAAACATCCCCAGATTCCTGAATTATTAGCCTATTTACACCAGGAAAATTATCAATATATTGTTCAGGAATATATTAACGGTCAACATCTAGCGGCAGAGTCGAAAATACAAAAACGTCCCCATAGTGAAACTCAAATTTGGCATTTGCTGAAAAGCTTATTGCCTGTGCTGCATTATATTCACCAACATCGGGTGATCCATCGAGATATCAAACCAGAGAATATTATACGATGGCGGACATTGCCGCCTTTTTCTTCTCCAACCATTGAAGATTTAGTACTGGTGGATTTTGGAGCCGCTAAGCATGCCACTGTAACCGCTTTGGCGAAGCCGGGAACAGTGATTGGCAGTGCCGGTTATACGGCACCGGAGCAAGCAGCAGGTAAGGCGGTGTTCGCCAGTGATATTTTTAGCTTAGGTGTAACCTGTCTACACTTATTAACCCAGGTGGATCCCTTTGACTTATATTCCCATAAGGAGGGGGTATGGTGTTGGCAGTCACGGTTACAGGGGAATCCTGTCAGTGCAGATTTGGCTCATATCTTAAATAAAATGGTTGCCCTGACGATTCAGGATCGGTTTAAGTCAGCCAATTCCGTGATCAAGACATTAACTCCTGCTTTATTGACTCCCCGATCCCTCTCTTCTCCCATCCAACCCTTAGTTCCAACCGCCCTTTCTTCTGCTCCTTTACCCATAACGGGTCTTCTTCCCCATCACGACCTAAAAACCTTTGAATTTGAGGTGGTGTTACTGGATGAACGGGGTCATGTACTAGGGCGGGAGCAAGGACAAAATCTAGGTTTTGTGGAACAGTTGGCTTCATCAAAAGGGGAATCCATGGAACTGGAAATGGTTGCCATTCCTTCCGGTACTTTTCCCATGGGGGCTGCAAAGACTGATACACGAGCGACTGCCAGGGAAAAACCTCAACATTTTGTAACGGTGAATCCGTTTTTTATGGGCAAGCATCCAATTACCCAAGCCCAATGGGAAGCAGTCGCCCATCTACCAAGGGTGCAACGGGATCTTCATCCCCAACCAGCTCATTTTCAAACAGCCTATGAAGATTGTCCCGCTGCTGACCGACCGGTTGAATCGGTATCTTGGTATGATGCAGTGGAATTTTGCGATCGCCTAGCCATTCACACCCATCGTCCTTACCGTCTTCCCAACGAAGCCGAATGGGAATATGCTTGTCGTGCTGACACGACTACCCCTTTTCATTTTGGTTCCTCCCTTAGCGCTGAGTTTGCTAACTTTGATAGTCGCCACAGCAGGGGAGGAGTTGTAAAGGGAATGTATCGACAAGAAACAACTCCAACGAATTGGTTTCAGGTTGCTAATCGCTTTGGTCTGCAGGATACCCATGGCAATGTGTGGGAATGGTGTGCAGATCCGTGGCATGAAAATTACCGTAATGCCCCAATGGATGCCATGGTTTGGGAAGAAGATGGCAATGCCAATCTTCGGGTTTTACGGGGTGGTTCCTGGTGTGATTATGGAAAATACTGTCGTTCTAGTTTTCGAGATGGGGAAGAACCAGACTTTCGTTTCTATGGGGTAGGATTTAGGGTTGCAGTCAGCGAGAGCCCCTTAGGGATATAGGTTGACCTAGGTTCATTCACCCGTAATAGACAAATCATCCACCCATATCCGTGGACAAATCCCACCCGGGGTGATTTTTTCATCGGGTTCTACATAGACAATTCCCATTAGTAAGGAACGGAAATCACCAGCGACGGTGGCGGATTCAATACTGATTGGTTGACCATGACGGATCAACCAACCATCAAAGGGTAAAGAGAAGGAGCCCTGCAAGGATTGTACCCCTGCATGGAGGGCATGGAGGTCATCAATCAAAACCACATTTTCTACTAAATTCAAGTCATTATTAGGTTGGGTTACCTGACCACCGTGAACATGGAAGAAGTGGGGACTGACTGTAATTTTAGCCCCCATGTTGGCATGACCCGTTGGGGTTGTATTCATTCGTTTAGCGGTACCAGCGCTGTGAATAAAGCTGGTGAGCACCCCCCCTTCCACCAATGGAATGGAACGGGTGGGGGTTCCTTCCCCATCAAAAGTTACCCTTCCCACATTTTCGGGATGCAATGGGTTATCCCAAATAGTCAATAATGGGGAAGCAATCTGGGTGCCAAGGGATTCGGGGGTGGATAAACTTTGATGGTCTAAAATATTTTGGGCATTGAATACATTGGAAAAAGCACCTAAAAGACTAAGGAATGCTTCTGGTGAAAATACGACCCGATATTTACCTGAGTTAATTTTTTCATAATCTAGGTGACGAATAGTTTTGGAAGCAGCCTCCTCCCAGCAACCGCGGACATCTAATTGTTCAAAATAAGGGTTAACCCGGTAGGCACCAGCACTGCGGGGGCGTTTACCCTCCTGTTGGGCTTTGGTATATAAATAAAGGGTGGTACTAAATCGGGATTCGGTTCGGGTTGATCCAATGCTGTTGAGGTAGAAGCGATCGCTGAATCTTTG
>CAIUCS010000069.1 GCA_903897715.1 uncultured Synechococcales cyanobacterium | reverse complement strand
GTTTCTGTAATTACACTATCCCCCTCTGCAATGGAAAGTAAGGACATAAACTGGGCTTGCATATCCGTCGGAAACCCAGGAAAAGGTAAAGTTTCAATATCCGTGGGTTTAATGCTCTGACTAGGGATAATCCGTAGACAATCAGGTGCATCAAGCTTGAACTGAGAACCGATGTCTTGCAATTTGGCAATCACTGCCGTTAAATGATCGGGTATAACAGGGGAAATGGTGATTTCAGAATGGGTTATGGCACCAGCCACTAAGAAAGTCCCTGCTTCAACACGATCTGGGATGATGCCATAATCCACTGAATGAAGGTTGGACACACCAGAAATCGTGATGGTGTTTGTTCCTGCTCCCTTAATTCGGGCTCCCATCGCAATACAGAAATTTGCTAAATCAATCACCTCTGGTTCTCGGGCTGCATTGTCTATGACCGTCTCGCCTTCAGCTAAGGTTGCAGCCATCATTAAGGTTTCAGTTGCACCTACACTGGGATAATCCAGATAAATCTTGCCACCTTTAAGCCGACGATTATTTCCAGGTATGTAGGCATAGACCACTCCATGTTCAATTTGAACATCGGCTCCCATAGCTTGTAGACCCCTGACATGGAGATCTACCGGACGGGCTCCAATGGCACACCCACCGGGTAAAGGCACTCGTGCTGAACCTAACCTGGCAAGTAAAGGACCAATGGCAAAAAAACTAGCTCGTAATTGACTGACCAATTCATAGGGGGCTTGAGTACGACTGATGTGACGGGCATCAATATCGAGAACATCGCCCTGACGGATAATTTTGACCCCTAATGCCGTCAGAATGTTGGTCATGGAGTGAATATCAGCCAACTGCGGGATATTCCGCAGTCGGCAGTCTTGACTGCAAAGCAACGCTCCAGTCAAAATCACCAGAGCTGAGTTTTTAGCACCGCTAATTTTTACATGCCCTCGAAGAGGCGATCGCCCTGATATTTCCAAAACTGATTGATCTGCTTCTGGGGAAACAGGAGATGCCTGGAAATGGTGAGGATTTGACAAGAGACTTTCCTTTTAAAGAATGAAATGGGGTATGGGAGTGGCGTCTATGTGACAATGGATATGCAATAAAGAATGATAATCATTCACGAAGGTAAATATGGATTTTTATAAGTTCAATGATAAATACGATGATTAATACAACTAAGTCAAGCTTAATTTCGTCTAATTTAGATTAAATGGGAAATCTATTATAAATATTAATTTATTTTACATAATCATTGAAAAAAATAACAGAAAATTCCATTCCCTTTACGTTAGGTTGATCTAGAACCATGGGAAGAAAAGGAATAGGTGCATCTCACCCTCATCCCCTAACTCCTTCTCCCAAAATTGGGGAAGGGGTTCGGGGATGAGGGCAAATTTACAAAACTGGGATGGACTAAAATGGGCTTCATTGAAAGGCAAATTAACTGGTGAGTCCGTGTTCAATTGCGAATCGTACCAACTCCGTGCGACTATTGGTTGTGGTTTTGGTAAATAATCGACTGACATATTTTTCCACATTACGCACACTGGTATTTAAATCCCGGGCAATTTCCTTATTCATCATACCTTTGGAGACTAAATCCAGTACACTTTTTTCCCGTGGGGTCAAGTCAAGATGTATGGCAGTAGGGGATCTGGAAAATGTACCTTGTTGAGTGAGGAGTGCTTTGATTTCAGTAATTTGCCGTGCCATTTCAGTAATATCTGGCGGCTCTCCTTCATCATTGGCAATATTGTCTTGTTTCCTTTTTAGTAAGTTTTCTATAATTGCTACTAATTCGTCAGGATCAAACGGTTTTGATAGGTAAGCATCACAACCAGCTTGGTAACCCTGAATGCGATCGCTAGTCATTCCCCGGGCGGTTAGAAAAACTACTGGTAAAGACTTAAACCGCATGTCATCCCGTAGTTGTTTCAAAAATTGATAGCCATTTACCTGGGGCATCATAACATCAGTGATCACTAAATCAGGAATTAATTGCTCTAACTGTTGCCAACCTTCCTGGGCATTCGCCGCAACCCTGACCTTAAACCCGCTTTCAGACAAATACGCCTGTACAGCCTGTCTCAAACTTGGTTCATCGTCTACTAATAATAACTGCGCTGTCATTGATTTCTCCGAGGGTTAAGGCGATAAAGGCAGATGAACGGTTAGGGTTTACTGGATGTTTCAATCAAAATTAAGATCAACCAATTATCCCAATGAATAATGAAACGTGAACGATTACCACGGCTAACTGATTTTACTGTTAAATCGATTCCCAATGAAGGGAGCGGGTCAGGCGAATTTGAGCGATCGCAAAAATCATTGGCAAGATTCGGGCATAATTGATGGAAATTGTACGCCAACCCAAATCAGCCAATAACCACGTCCACAAAGCCGGACCGAGACAAGTCAAGATGGTGCGAACTACGGTATACCGAACAGCCGTCAACGTCATACTAGTTTTCACGACTTGTAATGCTGCCTGGCTGGCGTGTGCTGTCACAACGTCACCCCCGATAGACAGTGCTGCCCGGGTCAACTGATGAGTTGCCATATAATGTGCAAACTGAAGAGCCAATTGGCGTAAAACCCAAGGGCGAACCATAACATTGATCGTCATCACACTTCCGACTTTACATAAATACTCGAGTGGTTGCAGTAATAAATGACCAGGCAAAGTCTCTGAAGCGGGAATTCGAGTTAGGGTCTGACCAAGCTGATGACCGAGGGATTGTCGGTCTGGACCAGGTAACTTTTTCCAAGTCTGGCCGACCAAATGTAAAAAAATTTCTGATTCTAGTTCCGTTGTTGATAAGGATTCTAAATAGGGTAAACGCAGGTAACGAAAGACTTGAACTAAGATTTGGCGGTAAGATAATTGATGACTTTTACCAGTAAGCACCGTCATCCCGTCAGCCGCCAGAAACCGAAATCGTTCTTCAATGGCTGCAATCCATTCTGGGCGGGTTCGGCTCTGAATAACCACTGGATGAGGAGTATGGAAATAATCTAAAGGGTTAAATCTCCGCCGAAATAACACATCAATAAATTCCCATAGCTCATCGTCTGTTGCCAACTCCAGAGCGGATCTTAATTCGTCCACTGCGCTGCTCCCTACTCAGTGTGATGGTAATTCCTATCCTATTCTAAGACGATTTGACCAAACCAGGACATTGGAACTAAAAAGAGAGAAAAGTTCAGGATTTATTTACGGTTCCATAACAATTATGTTCGGAGGGATGCCAATATCTGTAAAATAAAAGTTAATTATTGGGGTACCCCCATTTGACCTATGGCTTGGGTGATTGGTGAATTGTAGGTTCCTTCGTCTAATCATAGGGTCATCTCGTTTTTTATTAGTGTTTCCCTCCGCTTTCTAGCCTGTAGTCCCTAGCAACTCCATGAAAATACAACGGATTCTGACGTTACGTGGTCCTAATTATTGGAGTATCCGCCGCCCCAAACTGGTAGTGATGCGTCTGGATTTAGAGGAGCTTGCTGAACGTCCCTCTAATACAATTCCTGGGTTCTACGCAGGGTTAATGAATACCCTTCCGTCACTAGTTGAACATTTTTGTTCACCTGGTTGTCGGGGTGGTTTTTTACAACGGGTTAAGGAAGGAACTATGATGGGTCATATTATTGAACATGTGGCTCTTGAATTGCAAACCTTAGCAGGGATGGAAGTCAACTTTGGTCGAACCCGGGAAACCCGTGAACTGGGTACTTACCAAGTGGTTATTGAATATGTGGATGAACGGGCAGGGCGTTATTCTGCGCGAGCAGCAGTGCGCCTATGTCAAAGTCTCATTGATGCTGGCACCTATCCCCAAACAGAGTTAGAACAGGACTTGAAGGATCTTCGGGATTTTGGACTGGAATCGTCCTTGGGTCCTAGCACCGACTCAATTATTAAAGAAGCCGAGAGTCGGGGTATCCCTTGGGCAATTCTTCCCACTCGCTCAATGATCCAGTTCGGTTATGGAATTTATCAACGACGAATCCAGGCAACCCAGACTGATGCTACTGGCATATTGGGGGTCGAGCTGGCTTCTGACAAGGAAGGAACGAAACAAATTTTAGGAGAATTAGGTATCCCCGTTCCCAAAGGGCGAGTGATTCAATACTTGGATCAATTGGAGGATGTCATTAGTGCCGTAGGAGGATACCCAGTGGTTCTCAAGCCCCTCGACGGCAACCATGGCAGGGGGATTACAATTAATGTTGATCATTGGGATATGGCAGTGGAAGCCTATGATGCTGCCAGTCAGGCTTCCCGTAGTCGTTCAGTCATTGTGGAGCGTTATTATCAGGGGAATGATTATCGCGTACTGGTGGTGAATGGTAAGGTGGTCGCGGTGGCGGAACGAATTCCAGCCCATGTTATTGGCGATGGTTATTCCACCATTGCTGAACTTATTGAAGCAACCAACCGAGATCCCCGTCGTGGGGAGGGGCATGACAATGTTTTAACCCGGATTCAGATTGATCGCACCAGTTACCAGTTACTAGAACGTAAAGGCTACACATTGGACACGGTGCTTGCAGTGGGAGAACAGTGCTTTTTACGTGCCACTGCTAATTTGAGCACCGGGGGTAGTGCAGTGGATCACACTGATTTGATCCACCCTGAAAATAGTTGGCTATGTGAGCGGGTGGCAAAAATTATTGGTCTGGATATTGCCGGAATTGATGTAGTCAGTCGTGACATTGCTCAACCCTTGCGGGAAGTAGATGGGGTAATTGTGGAAGTCAATGCTGCCCCTGGTTTCCGCATGCATGTGTGTCCCAGTGAGGGAATTCCTAGAAATGTAGCTGAACCGGTGATGAATATGCTTTTCCCGCCAGGCAGTTCTGGTCGGATTCCGATTATTTCCATTACCGGAACCAATGGTAAAACCACTACCACCCGACTGACAGCCCATATCTTTAAACAAACTGGTCGTACCATTGGTTATACTACAACTGATGGAACCTATATCGGAGATTACTTAGTTGATTCGGGTGATAATACCGGACCCCAAAGTGCCCGCTTAATCTTACAGGACCCCACGGTGGAAGTTGCCGTACTAGAAACAGCTCGGGGAGGAATTCTTAGGGGCGGGTTAGCATTTGATACCTGTGATGTGGGGGTGGTACTGAATGTGGCAGCAGATCATCTAGGGCTGGGAGATATCAATACCATTGAAGAAATGGCACATGTAAAAAGTGTCTTGGTGGAAGCGGCATTGCCCAATGGTTATGCTATTCTCAATGCTGACGATCCATTGGTGGCTGGTTTGTGTGGACGGGTACAGGCACAGGTGGCTTATTTCTCCATGCAACCCCAAAATCCTATCCTCCAAGCCCATACCCAAAAGGGAGGATTGGCGGCTGTGTATGATCATGGTTATTTATCAATTCTCAAGGGAGATTGGACCTTACCCATAGAACAAGCGGTGAATATTCCCTTGACGATGGGTGGTCGTGCCCCGTTTATGATTGCCAATGCCTTGGCTGCCAGCTTGGCTGCATTTGTTCAAGGAGTAAGAATTGAAGATATCCGTAAAGCACTCCTTACGTTCCAAGCCTCCGTCAGCCAAACCCCTGGACGAATGAATATGTTCGATTTAGGACGTTATAATGCATTGGTTGATTATGCCCATAACCCCCACAGTTATGAAGCACTAGGTGGCTTTATTCGTAATTGGTCTGGGGAGAGAATCGGGGTAGTTGGTGGTCCGGGCGATCGCCGAAATGAAGATTTAATTACCTTGGGGCGTCTATCTGCTGAAATATTTGATCGAATTATTGTAAAAGAAGACGATGATACCCGTGGTCGGGAACGGGGAGAAGTGGCACAGTTAATTTGTCAAGGGATTGAGGAAGCGAAACCTAAACACCACTACGAATCAATTTTGGATGAAATTACAGCCATCAATCGAGGGTTAGATATGGCCAGTGATGGTAGTTTAGTAGTGATTTTACCTGAAAGTGTCAGTCGAGCCATTCAACTGATTGAATCCCGTCGTCCGTTACAAGAGGCTCAACTAAGCCCTTCTATCCCATTGCTCCCATTCCCCTTGGCTACACCCGCCACACCAGCATCGGGGGGAATACCTGATTCTCCCTTAGATGGAGGACAACGGGAGATCTTTCCATTGACAGATAAGGCAAACAACCCTTCAGCATTGCAGATAGAGGTCACCAATCCTTCCCCCCCTCTAAAGTCAACAAAATTAGGACGACCAAAAGGAACCCGTCGTCGTAAATCAAAGTATCGTCATTAATCTACTGGATCAATCTTGTCATCCTGAAAAAAGGCAGGTAAACTGCAACGTAATCTAGGGTCAAAGCAAAACAAAGAACTATTTCAGGTGTGGAGGATAACTTAAATCGATGAAGATGGTGTCTGAGATCATTGGTCATGAATCCGGTTTTCAGCCAGTTAATATCTTTTATCGGCTAGTTTCTAAGGATGGTTGTGGGGATGTCTGCGGACTCGAAGAGGTGACCTGAGTAATTGGAGGAATCCCTGCTTGTTCCAGAATGACTGGAATAAGGTCTTCTCGTTTAATCGCCATTAAATGCACCCCATGGCATAGATGACGAGCCAATCGGACTTGTTCTGCAGCAATGGTCACCCCTTCTTGGAGTGGATCTTTTGCGGTGTCAAGTCGGCTAATGATGGAGGGGGGAATCTGAACTCCTGGTACATACCGGTTGAGAAATTCTGCATTTTTAGCTGATTTCAGTAAAAATATTCCCGCCAGCAAGGGCTTGCCAAAATTTGCAGCTACTTGATCCATGAATTTTTCTAACCGTTCAAAGTCTGAAATTAATTGACTTTGGAAAAATTGAGCACCAGACTCAACCTTGCGTTCATACCGTTTTTGAAGTGTAGACCAATTTGGCAACTGGGGATCAACTGCCGCCCCCGGAAAAAGATCTAACCCATCATCGGTTAATGGGCGATCATTCATATCCAATCCAGAATTCAGTTTTTGAATCAGTTGTAATAATCGCACTGATTCAAGATCACATACCATACGGGCATTGGGATGATCACCGGCTGTAACCGGATCACCAGTTAACGCTAATATATTATTGAGTCCTAAGCTACTAGCACCCATGAGATCAGCCTGTAATGCAATCCGATTGCGGTCGCGACAGGTAAGCTGACAAATCGGTTCTATTCCTTCTTGTTTCAACAACCAAGAGGCAACCAGGGAAGACATTCTTAGCACAGCTCTACTTCCATCCGTTATATTAACGGCATGGACTCGTCCTTTTAATAATCGTCCCATTTCTAACATCCGCCTCGGATTAGTTCCCTTGGGTGGAGTCACCTCAGCCGTAATTAAAAATTCTTGGCGTAGAATTGCATCGCGGAATGTGGTTGATGGTGAATAGGGAGATTCCATAGCAACGTTAGACAAATGGGTAAATGCCAATCAAATTTGTGATAGTAAACTGAATGTGATAATCACATTTTACAATTTAATACCGAAAGAACACCTATCGTAATTATGGGATTATTTGACGACCTAAGTCATTTTCTTGAGATTCGCCTAGAAGAATTTCTTCGCAATCATCCCCATCTGGAGCTCCAAGCTTTGGAAGAACAGATACGCGAACAAGAGGATGATACTTTAAAATTAATTTCTGATTTGAAGCAACAAGATACCCGGTTAAAGGCAGTTATCCTTGAAACTGCTCAAGAAATTCAACTTTGGCACACTCGTATTGCAAAAGCCAAAGCCGCTCGACGTTGGGATTTGGTAGAGCCTGCCGAAGCTCGAGAATCGCAACTGCTTCGCCAAGGAAACCAATTCTGGGGGCAGCGTCAGGGGGTACAAGACCGACTGGAGCAATCTCAGAATCTATTAACGCAAATTCAGCAGAAACGGCAGGAACTCCAAAAACGAATTATGGAAGCTAGGGCTACCCGCACTACCCAAGTTCCTCCCTCTTCACCTCCAACGGGCTGGAATCAGGACTGGAGGCATCAAACTACTCCAAAGGCAACGGACAGTGACCCTTTATCACAAAAATTCAGGCAATGGGAACTGGATGAAGAGTTGGAACACTTAAAAAAAGGAATGAAGCCATGATAGGTTCTATTCAATCAATTGACCTGATAAATTCATGAAACGATGGCATCGTCTTTGGCATTATGGATACTTGCGTCTATTACGGCTACGTTCCACTCCCGAGTTAATTAGTCGCGGATTTGCATTTGGGGTATTTTGGGGGATGTTCCCATTACCTGGATTACAGATGGCAGTTGCCGTCTTAACTACTGTCATTTTAGGGGGTAATAAGTTATCCGCTGCGGCTGGCACTTGGTTAAGCAACCCCGCCACAACGTTACCGTTTACGGCGATGAATTACTATACAGGACAATGGGTGTTGGGGAAGGAATGGAATGAATTTCCGACGGATGCCTTTAGTTCGGTCCACCATTTCTTATCACTGGGGCAAGATGTCATTTCCAGTTATCTCGTAGGCTGTATGATTACGGGGGGTATTGCAGGGGTCATCAGCTATTTGCTGGGTGTCCCACTCTTAACCATTGCATTGAAGCGTTCCCCTGTGGGTTCATCCAAGCGTCGCCCTGGAAATAACAGAAGGTAACTGTCCATCCCCCTCGGGTAAGAACCAGCGGGCATAGCCCCCAGCCCTCTTTACCGGGGAGAGTGTGAACAGAAGCAATTAAATAGTGGAAAAATCTATTCATTTCAATTCATATTACGTTCCCATTTTTGACAGTCTAAAATGTTCAATAGAGAGAGATACTAGAAAACGGGCTAGGACATAAATGAGAAGCCATGAAAACACTGTGTTTAGAAACACATTAGCTGTTTTTTGTATCACATCTCAAAGGTATTTTGGATGCTAATCCACGGGTCCTAAATTGATGCCATCCACACCGTTGTTCTATCCCGTATTCCTGTTGTTAGAAGATTTGAACCTTTGTGATTCCTGAAAACCTTTTGAACCAAGCTGCTCGGTGGGGGTTTCGTTATGAAGTGGATAAATGTGGGATGACCTCTATTTATTCCAATAACCCTGATGATCGTTGGAAGTTAGAACTAGTAAGCGATCGCTGGATTCTAAAAATCAATGAAATTCCACAAATTAATTTTGTCTCAACTGAAGCATTACAATTTTTAGAACGTCAGTGGCTACAAAATAAAACGAACAACAGTGGGGAGACCGATACAGAATGAAAGGGTGGTTTGCCCCTTGGTTCAAATTATTTGAATCATAAAACCTTAGTGGTACCGAAAGGTGGAAAAAGTTGGGTAGTGATGGTGTTGAAGAATTACCAACCCCTATTTCGGCAGCCCTGTTTTTAACTGGTGACCTTAGGGATAGAATAATTAATTTTTTAGTAGTTCCTACTTAAGAATGCCACTGATTCCACATGGTGGGTTTGGGGAAAAAAATCGATGGGTTGAACGCGGTTGAGTCGGTAAAGTCCACCGCCACACAGTTGCTTAAGATCCCGCGCTAAGGTGGTGGGTTGGCAGCTAATGTAGACAATTCGGTTCGGACGATGGTGAAGGAGACATTCTGTCACTTTTTGATCACAGCCCTTGCGGGGTGGATCTAAAAGAACGATGTCGGGACAAGGTTCCCCCTGTTGCCCCAGACATGATAAAAGCTGCTCCTCTACTTTACCGGTAAAAAACTGAAGATTCTCGATTCCATTGAGACGGGCATTCTCCTTCGCCTGTTGAATAGAACTTTCCTGGACTTCTAGTCCAATCAACTTGCGTACTCGTTTGGCAAGGGGCAAACTCAGGGTACCAATCCCACAATAAGCATCTAAGAGGATTTCCCGTCCGGTTAACGTTAAGTCATCGATGACTAAATTCACCAACGCCTCAGCCTGTTCGGTATAAACTTGAAAAAAATGATCAATTGAAACATGAAATAAACATCCACCAAGGAACTCCTTCAAATACGAACGTCCTGCGACACAATGGGTGGCATGACCTAAAATCCTGTTGGTTCTTTGGGGATTGTAATTGAGGCAGACTCCCACCAAGTTTGGGTATTGGTTTAACCACTGTTGGGCTTGTTCTTGGATTTGAGGCAGCTCATAATCGTGGATAATCAAAGCTAGTAACATTTCTCCGGTACGCCGACCAATGCGCAAGCACAAATGACGTATAGTTCCACGGTGTTCTGATTCTTGATAAATAGACCAACCCCGTTGTTGGATATCCTGCTTTACGCCGGCAAGAAGAGGATTTAAGCGTTCGTCTTGAATGGGACATTGATTCAAGTTGATGACGTGATGACTGCCCTTTTGGTAATAACCAATCCGCACATGGGGAACTTCCGAAGAATCCGTAACCGGATAGGTTACCTTGTTGCGGTAGGATAGAGGATGGGGAGCAGCTAGTACGGGTTCAACTGGGGGATTGTTCAATCCACCGATGCGGGTTAACGCTTCCCGAATTTGATTTTGTTTAATGACTAATTGATGGGAATACTGAATGTGTTGCCATTGACAACCCCCACATTTATCAGCCACAAAACAAGGTGGGCGAATACGATGGGGTGATGGCAGCATTATTTGACATAACTGACCATAGGCATATTCATGTTTAACATGAACTAATCGAACTAAAACGCGATCGCCGCAGACACTGTCAGGCACAAATACCACTCGATTTTGCCATCGACCAACTCCATCCCCATCCTTGGACATATCAGTCACCAACAACTCCACTAACTCCCCCTGTCGCCATTGAGTGCATTCAGGAACTTGAGGGGTCATTGAGGGCAAACTTTTGGTCATAAAAACCCTTTCCCCAAGGATAGAGGTAATATTCCAGCAACATTATCCATTTCCAATAATTCGGAAATTACTTTACGGTCTATTGATGGTTGAGCAGTAGAAACTTGTCGAGCATCCGTAATCAACCAGTCCAGAGCAGCAGCTTGGACATCGATGGTAGCCCCTGTTTTATCAACACAGTACCGACCATAAACTAATTTGTCCATTAATCGAACCCCTGTACCCAGCCAGGAATAATCAAAAATTACACTACTTTCAACCGTGGCACCAGAACAAACCCAGCAATTAGGTCCGATCATAGAAGGTCCAATTATCCTAGCTCCATCTTCAATACGGGTCATACCCCCAATGTACACTGGTCCCTGGATGTCCACCTTATCCCAATTAACAGCGACGTTAAGTCCAGTATAAATACCTGGTTTTACTTCCCGTCCAGGAATAGCAACATTTTTAATCTCTCCCGTTAATACTCCTTGAATCGCTTGCCAATAGTCAGGAACCTTCCCAATATCTACCCATTCAAAGTCCATGGTAATTCCATAAAAGGGAGCTCCAATTTCGACCAGTTTGGGAAATAATTGGCTACCAATGTCAAACTGTTCATTGGATGGAATGTAGTTTAATACCTCCGGCTCAAAAATATAAATTCCAGTATTAATGTTAGTACTTAGTGCCTGATCCACAGGCGGCTTCTCCTGAAAGGCCTGGATTCGTCCATTTGAATCAGTCACCACAACTCCATAACTGGAAACCTGATCTAAAGGAACTGACTTCATCACCACCGTGGCAATAGAGTTTTGTTGGCGATGCCATTTCACCGCTGCTGTAAGATCTAAATCAATTAATGCATCTCCACAAAGAACAACAAAAGTATCATCAAAAAAAGGTGAGAAGTCTTGAATTCGTTTCATCCCTCCAGCTGAACCAATGGCCTCTCCCAAGAGTTCACCATCTTCAATGCGTCCCTCAAAGGAATAGGCAATTTCAACTCCAAATCGTTGCCCATCCCGAAAATAACTTTCTATTTCATTGGCTAAATGGCTTACATTCACCATAATTTGATCAAAACCATGTTGGCGTAGCACTTCCAATAGAAACTCCATCACTGGCTTCTGAAAAATTGGAATCATGGGTTTGGGAATTGTATAAGTAATCGGTCGCACCCGTGTGCCTTTACCTGCTGCCAACACCATCGCTTTCATAGTAAAAATTGTTCCACTTTCATAATTAAATGTAACGTTATATACTCTACTAGCTAACCGTTCACATTCCCCCGTTAAAGAGGATTGCGGGCTACGCCCCCTGGTTCCTCCCC
>CAIUCS010000068.1 GCA_903897715.1 uncultured Synechococcales cyanobacterium | reverse complement strand
GTTGTTGGGTAATAACCGAGCCTATCTTTTACTTTAATCCCTATTCCCCAGTAGGTTAATTATTGATAAACCAATGATCCATGACTGGAAAAGTACCAGTAGTCTTCTCAACATTGAAGAAAAAGGAGCATCCCTCCCCCTTATCCGCCAACCCCTGATTATGGAGAAATTGGGGACCTGGTCAAAACCCTTGCCAAAAGAGAATAGAATTGGATGGGGTGGTAAACCAAATTGGATTTGAAGAAGAATGAAAATCAAGTTCTTCTAAAAAGTGCATATGGAACAGGTTTCATTTTGATTATACTAGGGTACTAAGCCCTACCAAACCCATTGAAATTTCCATCGTTATCATGCCTGACAAGTAGGGTGTCAGGCACTCGTGAAACCCTGGTTAAGACGGAGAGTCACACCATGCTGGCATATATCCTAGCACTTGCAGTAGGATTGGGGAGTTTAGCCCTGTACTTGGGAGCATTTTTAGTACCAGAACTCCATCGTAAAAATGATTTTATTTGGAGTGGAGTTGGTCTTTTTTATGCCTTAGTGTTATGGGTTTGTGCCCAAAGGATTACCGGAGGCGTTTTACTGGGGCAAACCGCCAGTGTAGCATTGTTAGGCTGGTTTGCCTGGCAGGTAGTCTTATTACGACGACAACTACTACCCATCGAGCGACGTTCCCTGGTTTTGAACATTGAAGGATGGCAGGATTATTTAGAGCAACTCAGCCATGGAAAACAGTCTCAGAAAGTTATCCAAATCATTCAAACATTTGTGGGCTCCCTATCAAGGGTTTTATCCCCTAAGGAACCTCCCCTACCACCCGTTATTGATGGCATTACCCCACCTTCAACGGAGCGCCATGATTCCCCCATTCCTAACGAACCAAATCAATCCCTTAAAAATCCTATTGATTATCCACCAGAATTACAGGATGAAATAATAGAAGATGCAGTAGGTGAACTGGGCTATCCGGCGGAACCTCAAATCCAAGTTGCTTCAGACTCCCAGTCCATTCCTGACCCAGTCCCTCCGGTTCCAGAATTTGTGGCAAAACTTAAAGTACTCATTCAAGATATACGCAATGTGGTTCTTAAGCCAAAGAAAAGCCGCCCTATGATTGAATTACATCATCCGAATCATTCGAAGGTGGAATCCATGGAGATGACTGAAGGGATGGAGGAGATTACCCCTATCCCCTTGCCCGTAGATGGAGAGGAACCCAAGGAGAATGACATTGAATCTCTGACACCTGACAATTCCCTAGAGCCTCTTCCCAATGCAGAGGATTGGTTTAGGGATGACGACCCGCCCTCCTTGGAATCTAGCGAATCTGGTGAATTTTCTCCGGTTCCATTGGTGGAGGCAACCAATGAACCCAATCATCAGGCAACTTAGGTGGCACTACCCGGCACTTCATGTAACGGGTAGTGCTGCCCCACCCATGCAACTGCTTGTTCCTCACCATCTACTTCTCCGTCTAACGTTGCCATCAGTAAAGAGTCTAAAATTTCCTTAAATAATTTTCCCGGTTTATACCCCATAGCCATCAATTGATTCCCATCCAAGGCTGGTTTGATATACATCCATTCTCGCAAATAACACCATAGGGAACGACGCAACTCTGGGGGGCTATGGGCAGCAATGAGTAGCAATAGGGGCAGGGTATACCCTTTGAGATAGTGAACCTTAGCACTGATGGAGCAACATTGGGGAATTTCTTTGGCAATGACTCGTTGAATATCAGTTATTTTTTTTAATCGTTCCCTGCTATCTGCGGGTAACTGAAGGTTAGCCGCTACCCCAAGTCGGCATTCCGGGACAAGTTGGATCAGGAGACATTCTACCAACAATTGCCACTTGGGCGGCAAGGGATGGAGGGGTAAATTGGTGGAATTGGTCAGGGTGGTGTATATGAAGTGAACTAAACGGAGGGATCGCCAGAGGGAGGGGGTACCTTGAAGGTTGGGATGAAGACAGCCCAGTGCCCCTAAATTATCTAAACGTTTGAGGGCTGGCTGCCAACTCGGAGACTCTAGAATGGATTTTAATTCAGCCTTTAACCGAGTTTGTAATCCGGGGGTATGTTCATAATCATCAGATGTACGGAGATATATCCCACTTTTCATGGCATACCGAATAAACCCTTCAGTTTGGGGTTCTAACCTAAAGCCCAGTCGGGTAGCGAACCTTACAGCCCGATAAATACGGGTTGGGTCTTCAATAAAACTGTTGGGATGTAATACCCGTATCAGTTTAGCTTCCAGGTCTGGTAATCCACCAAAGAAATCCAGTAATTCTCCCGCGTCAGGTTGAGTGAGACGAAGGGCAAGGGCATTGATAGTAAAGTCACGTCGGGAAAGGTCTTGATGGATTGAAGCAGCTTCAACTTCTGGATGGGCAGCTGGATAGGGATAAAATTCAGTGCGGGCAGTGGCAATATCCACCCATAGGGAACCCAGATGAGAATCCCGTTGCCATACCAAGGCAGCAGTTTGAAACTGTCCATGGATGTGGAGACGAGAGGTGGGATATTCTATTTGTAATGTGCGGGCTAATTCCATCCCAGCACCAGGTTCTAATGCCTGATGATAACCATCAACCACTAAGTCAATGTCTGGAATAAAAAAAGGGTGTTTTTTATTCGGCGGTAGGAGGGACTGTAACCACAAATCCCTCACTGCGCCGCCTACAAGATATAAATGCCAGCCCCGGTGTTCAGCTAGTAAAGCTGCCTTTTGGAGGAGTTCCCAAAGTGGACGGGCAAGGCGATCGCCCCATCGGTCATGGGGAGAAGGGGGGTGAATGAGCCCTTCGTGGGGGAGTCCCTTTTCCTGCCAGTTGATGCAATGATGGCGATGAATTTGCCGCAACACATCTGTACGGGTAACAATTCCTACTAGATTACTGTTATGTAAGACGGGTAATCTCCCAACGTCATAGGTTACCATCAGGTCTTCAATGACGGGCAAGGGGGTGTCAGGGGTGATGGTTTTTACATCGGTTTTCATCCATCCTTTGACCGGAACGTTCATAAAGCCGTGGTGCATGGCAATATCCAGGTCTCGACGAGCAACTATCCCTGTCAAATGTCCCTGATGATTCACAACACATAATCCGGAATGACCATAGCGGAGTAGAAGGCGATTAGCATCCATAATAGTTGTTTCAGGACGGATTGTTCGTACCGGCGCCGACATGAATTGGCGAGCCGTGGGAGATTGCCCGACCCGTAGCATCGGTTTCCCTCCTCTTTCCAAGTCGGGGGTGAGTCCTGCTTGGGATGGGGAGGATAAACCAGCGGTGAAATAGTTTGCGATCGCCCCTGAATGGACTGACTGATCCATTAACCAAGCCAGGGCATGGGCATCTCTGGGGGTTGTCTGTTCATTAGTTAAGGAACGGGTACTTAGATGGATTCCCAGAGCCATAGCCGTGGCTTCGGCGGCATTGAGGGAGATGTTGGCACCTTGCAATAACTCCACAATCAAAGTGGTGGTGGCACCAACCGCTTCAATGTGTTGGAACGTGGCAGGGATGTCTGCTAGCCAATCCACATGATGGTCATAGATATAAACTTGTTCAACGTGGGGTAAATCCAGCCATACCCCTGTCTTTCCTAAACAATCACGCAACTGGGTTCCCACGATAAATAGGGATCGAATTTGTGCACAGTTGACCGAGGAGGAATCAACCAAGGGATAACGATTGTCATATAAGGCAAGGAAATTTTGAACCGAAGGATGGCAATCATCGGTCAATATAACTGAAGAACCCCAATGCAACGTTGCTAGACCGATGGCTGCGCCCAGGGTATCAAAATCGGTTCCCCTATGGCAAAGGATTAAATCCATGGCATACCTCCTAGCTTAGTGTATCAGTCATGGGTTCAATCTAGAATTCCTGGATGCTATTCTCGTTCAGGCTATGGAAATGGAAATAGTCACGGGTTTCGATGACCATCAATCATCCACTGGCTGAGAGTTACAAGGAGAGACGAAGAACGTTTCAATGTCTCTTCGGAGCAACGATGATAAATGACTCAAGGGGGTTTCAAGGACTAGAGACTTCCCCATCTCCCAATTCTGTAG
This sequence comes from uncultured Synechococcales cyanobacterium, assembly GCA_903897715.1. Lineage (GTDB taxonomy): Bacteria > Cyanobacteriota > Cyanobacteriia > CAIUCS01 > CAIUCS01 > CAIUCS01. Next base: position 11,481 of record CAIUCS010000068.1, on the reverse strand, counting down.
TACATTATAGACGTCACCCTTAAATCTTCCCAATAAGCTTGCTGGTACTGGAGGTTAAAGTTCAAAGTGGCGATTCAGGGTGCGGTTTAGGGCAAGTTCTTTAAAGCTAGGGAGAGATAACCCTATGCTTCAGTATGGCAGCGGGTCTGGGTAAATAAGTTCAGTGAACTAAGAATCCCCATTTTTTCAGACCGGGGACTGTCAAACTGAAGGTAGTTTAATCATTTATCTGTATTTCACTTGCCATCGATTTCTTTGACCATGACACCTCAGCCCATTCCATCCCCCCCTGATACAACCCAATCCTCCCCCCATCCTCTTCTAACTGAGGGGGGTCAGGACACAGTTTCTCCAATGGATTCCATTGCTGCGCCCCCTCCATCCCGTCCCTCTACCGTTGAGTCATCGGTGGAGTTTCCACAAAGGGGTGTACATTCTACCCTTCTCCTGATTAGCTTGGGATTAACCCTCTTGGGCATGTTATTTGACCAGCCAGCGGTAATGGGATGGGGGGCAGTGGCTACCCTTTTGTTTGCGTTACGGTCCCTATGGCCCACCTGTCAGGCTTTTTTTGCAGAACTACTGATCAACGGACAAGTGATTACAGGGTCAGTGGGGGTGGGGGTGGCAGTTTTGGCACTGGCGCGGGCGAGCGGAACTCAACAATTTCTCCTCCGCTGGTTCCAGACGGCAAACTGGGATGCAGTGGGTGCGTTGGGGGAAATATTGGGAGCCGCAGGGCAGGTATTGATTGCCATCCTGGCAGTTTTTATTGCTTGGCGACAATATGTAATTTCAAAAGATTTGACGATTCAACAAAATTTTTTAACGGCTCAGCAGAATTTGATCACTCAACAACAAACAATTGATGCTTATTTCCAAGGAGTTTCAGATTTAGTCCTTGATGATGAGGGGTTGTTAGAGGATTGGCCTCAAGAACGAGCCATTGCCGAGGGAAGGACTGCGGCGATTTTAGGCAGTGTGGACGGGGTGGGCAAGGCAAAAATTATCCGATTTTTATCCCGTTCCCGACTCCTAACACCCCTTAAACGCGATCGCCGATTGGGACGGGCAATTCTAGATGGAGCGGGGGGGTATGAAGAAGACCGGGAGAACGGGTTGAGGGTGATTGATTTGGGTGTCATGCTGGCTAAAGCAAACCTAGCTGAAACTGACTTGCGTTGGACCGACCTCAGTGATATTAATTTAGTGAATGGAAATCTAAGTGGATGCGACTTGGTTAAGTCTAACCTATCTCGCACAATCCTCTATGGGGCGAATTTATCCGGAGCTGATCTTAAAGGAACTCGTTTATTCTTCGGATCCATCGATACCGCCTGTCCCCGTAGCCGTACTGACTTTCCTGACTATAAAACCGGAGCCTTTACGGGTGCAGTGTTGGAAGAGGCTGATTTTTCAGATGTCAAAAATCTTTCGGACGAACAACGTCACTATAGTTGTGCTTGGGGAGGAAACCGCACCCGCTCCACCATTCCCGGGGGGTGTGACGGAATTCCCAATCGATTGGGACGTTAACAATGTTCAAATCCCTTTAGTTGTATTTATTTTGTTTGTATCCCTATGTTGCCCCAGTATTCTTTAATCATTCCTGTCTATAACGAAGAGGCGACACTATTAGAACTATATCGGCGGGTCAGTACTGTTATGAACCAGTTGGATGGGTTCAGTGAGTTAATATTGATTAATGATGGCAGTGGAGACAGATCCTTGGAACTAATGCGGGAGCTACGCCTCAACGATAGTCGAGTCTGCTACCTTAGTTTGGCTCGTAATTTTGGTCATCAAATTGCGGTAACTGCTGGATTAAATATGGCTCGTGGAGAGGCTGTGATTATATTAGATGCAGATTTACAAGACCCACCTGAATTAATTCCTAATTTAATTGAAAGATGGCGGCAAGGGTATCAGGTAGTGTATGCCCAACGAACCCAGAGACGAAAAGAAAACTGGTTTAAGCGATTAACGGCCTATGGGTTTTATCGCATCTTAAAACGGTTGGCGGATGTGGAAATACCCACTGATACCGGTGATTTTTGCTTGTTAGACCGCCGAGTCGTGGATGTCCTCAATGCCATGCCAGAAAGGAATCGCTATCTTCGGGGATTACGATCCTGGGTTGGATTTAAACAAATTGCAGTTTACTTTGAACGGGATCCCCGGTTTGCCGGCGAAGTAAAGTATACGTTTCGCAAATCTTTTTCCCTAGCTGTGAATGGGTTAGTTTCTTTTTCTAAAGTTCCCCTTCGCCTGGCAACCTACTTAGGCTTATTATCAGCATTAGTGGCACTAATAATGATGATTTTGGTGGTGTACTGGCGATTTTTTGCCCCCCAATCTCCCCTCACTGGCATTGCTACCATTACAGTAGCCATTTTCTTTTTAGGTGCAGTACAGTTATTATGTATTGGGATATTAGGGGAGTATGTGGGTCGAATTTATGAAGAAGTGAAGGGGAGACCCCTCTATACATTCAGTGAAATCAACGGATGGGAAGAACAATAACTGCCGTTATGGACAAATAAGTAATTACCCCTCATCACCTTGAAAAGCAAGCTGGTTTATTTTGCAGTACTACCCGCTCTAATACCCTTTGATCCCCATTGTCTTCGGGAGAACGGTCAAAATCGCCTAAGAAGATTAATTTAACTGCCTTTCCCAAGCAAGGAGCCAGTATTGGATCTAATAAACTTCCACATCCATGTACATCCCCAATTACCACTACAGATCCATTCAAATCAGTGGTCATCTCGATCAACCTCATAAACATTTACACTGGATCGCAACGATTCATAGTACATGTGCTTTCGACTAAGGTTACGGTTCAGCCGCAGTAACCGTTTTTTGTCAGCTAATAATTGTCGTTCCCTTAAAATACTAGGGCTTTGGGGCATGGCAGAAAGACGAGAATCCGTTATATCCAAACTTGCTGCTGCCGACTGCACATCGCCACTATCCAAATAGGCAATTGCTCGCCGACGTTCACGGTTAGATAAAAGTAGAATCAATTGTTCTGCCACCTCCTCGTCCCTATCCATTGAGTTTATTTCCTTTTGTTCTTTCACTGGTAGGGTCAAGGACTGGTTTAACTCTTGGCGATTCTGCTCTTCCTGACTATCCCAAGTTAATCGTACCCTCATTATTTCCTGATGGTCGTTCCATGGGGGTAATTGCAACCGTACACCGATAGTCAACTGCTGCCCATACCGTAAATTTGATAATCGATAGGTGCCATTGGTGGTCTGTGGTAGATCATTGAAGATATCTAGGAGTCGGGAACCATTTTGTTCCTCAATGGCGATGCTCACCCGATAGCCGAAATTACTCAATAACCCCTTTAGTTCACTGGCATAGAGATCAGTTAATTGTTCAGGTGATTCAATATGGGCAAGGGTACCATCTCCAGCCATGGCGATCGCCCCCATTAAGTCTTCATCAAAACTGCTCCCTAGTCCAAAAGCACTGGTACTGATACCCCGCTGAGTTAGCCCCTCCACTTTGGCGGCTATGGTTTCGGGTTGAGAGCTATAAAGTTGGGATGCATCCTTTAGCTATCCTTTAGCTATCTCCATCCAGTTGTTCGCGAAGACGATCCAATAAACGCCCTAACCATGCGTCTCGACGGCTACCTGCTGGTGGAATGGATACTGATTCATTGAGATGTAGCTCCACTCCAGGAGCAAGGGCAAAACGATACCATCGACTGGAAGCAGAGTTTACTCGTCCCGGATAGCGGGATGGGAGGGAACGGAAATTCACTGACGGTTGACCATGGCTCCTGAAGGGTGAACCCAGCATCGGCAATACTGTAGATGACGTTCCATCCTCGCCGATGTCAGCGTTCTTAATTTCTTCAAGAAACGCCAAAGCCTCCTGTCGTTGTGCAGCACCACTCTCCTCTAACCGAGAAGAGTGGGTTGAGAGTGGGTAATTCTCCAGTTGTAATAACTGTTGTTCTAGCTCCGAGTCGCTATTGGTAACTAGGGGAGCAATGGCTGCAAGACTAAGCCCCCGTTTGGCTAAAGAACGGATTAGCAATAGTTGCAGCAGGTGGCGACGACTATAAACGGCTCGACGACCATCTTTATGGGGACGGTCAATCAACCCTTCGGTGGTATAAAGCCGTACAGTGCGGGGGGTGATGGCTTCATTTAGCCGATTACTAGCGATGGCTAGCAATTCATCAAGTCCATAGGGGGAGCCTGAGTCACCAGAACAGTTCACCGAGGAACCAGAGGATGGGTTAGACATGTTTAATTATGTCACACTTGCAGTGCAAGTGTCAATATCTTTATCTGGATTTTTCTCCTAGGGTGTTGCAATGAAGTTACCCCTCGGATGGGGATTTAGGTTGGGGGACACCCAGTCTGATTTCTGATGCGAAAGAGACTAAACTGGTTTCATCTGTGGTTTTCACCAATGTACTCCGTAACCGGAGGTTAGGGCTGGCAAACCAGATCCGTTCTTCACTGAATGCCTCCGGGTACTGGGTAACTACTGTTAAGGAGTCATCAAGTCCAAAATGATAGCGAGTCTCGCCTTTTTTGACACTGGCAGTTTGGAGAATTTGCCCTCGGGTGATTTGAGTAGAATCAGGGAGAACCAAGAGCAGGGAAGTTGGGGGTTGTCCGCTCTTTCCCTTGGATGCCGGGTTACTTGCCATGGGTTCATTGGTGACCTGCAATCCTCCCAAAATGCTATGGGAGGCGATCGTCATCCGTTGACAAGCCTCATGGATTTCCATGCTTTGCTGATCCAACCACTTGATCAACCAAGTTGACTGACTACCCCTAGATTGATGACTCATAAGATGTTGAGTCGTGCGATGGGTAAACCATTTTCCTGCGTTTAATTGAAAGAAATCCAATATATCCATGAAATTGATCAAAACTTTGTCATAGAGTTAGAATTTTAACCTGAATCGGATATCCAATTAATGACCTTTTTGACAACCCTCCTCCACTGCACCTTATGATTTTAGAGGGGACTTCTAATGGATCACTTCCCCACGGGGATGGAACGACGTTCAATGTAGTTTATTTCTGTTGCAACCGTTGCAGTTCAGCTTGAAGTTCCTGCACATTTTTCCGCAACCGTTCTGCTTCAGATGCAGCCTCACTATGAGTACCATCTTCAGTCAAGATTTCAATTCGTCTTGGTTCACGTTGGTTCGATTCCTTGTGGGAGGGAGAGGATTGTTGAGTTTGCGCTTGTCGAATCAACTCATCAATGGCTAATCGGGCTTCTTCAGCAGTCATTTCACCCCGAGCTACCAAGTCTTCAGCTAATTTTTGGGCTTGACTACCTAGTTCAGTGAGTTTACCCCCTGCTTTCTCTCCAGCATAGGCAGCCATACCAACACCCAAGTAAAATGCTTTTTGAACGATATTCCAACTTGCCATATGGTTCTTCTCCTAACGGTGTTTATCTGGCAAAGATTTTACCCAGAGTTAATTAAGGTTTGTTCATGAAAGAAACCACCATTCTGATGAATTTCTATCCCAAAATTAACTTTATTTTAGCGCGAGTCTGGTGTCGATGGAGTAGATTCAATGGGGTTAACTACTGACTTGGAACTAAAGCACAATTCTAGATCCTACATTCCGCAGGTTGACATGGAATACAAGATGTGAATAGTTTTGGAAGCAGGGGTTAGGGGATGAGGGCAAACTTACAAAATTGGGATACTTTCAGGATGTTACTCCCCTAGCACTAGGTTCTGTTCAATCAGTGAATCCTATATGACTGGACGTAGAGAGAGAATTGTTTCCATCAATCGGGATGACAGGATTTGAACCTGCGACATCCTGCTCCCAAAGCAGGCGCGCTACCAAGCTGCGCTACATCCCGTAGACTTAAAAAAAATAATTAGCAAAAAAACATTAAAATACAAGTATTAACTAAATTATACCAAATTCAATCAACTATTACAAGACATTGAAGTCAGCAATTCCCATTTTACAACAGCGATTTACCCACCAAATATTTGAGACAGCATTTTTTACCCCAGAATAAATCTACTCCAGTCCACTGATAGACAAATTCATTAGAGGAAGAGAAGGGTTGGAGGGGCTAAATTTGTTCATTCATTCCTAGGGAGAATGAACAATTACCCCAATACAACCCTAATATTGTTTCAAATCATACTCGGGATGTCCCCTACTAGTGAGTGAAAATTTAATGAAGGAAAAAAATTATTGACTCTCCAGAAGAGCATAATATTCAGGGGCAGATAGGGAATCATCTAGTTCAGTGAAATCATTGATTTTTACCTTTACCAACCATCCGGAATGATAAGGGTCTTCCTTTAAGATTTCAGGAGAAGCAATGACATCTTCATTTCGTTCTAACACCTTTCCTGAGAGGGGTGCATATATTTCTTCAACAGCTTTTACCGATTCTACTGTCCCAAACCTTTGTCCTTTTTCCAGGCTGCCACCAACATCAGGTAATTCAATAAATACAATATCTCCTAACTGATCGATGGCAAAGGCACTCAATCCTAAGGTAGCAGTTTCTCCGTCCAAACGGATATACTCGTGGGAATCTTTATATCTGAGATCGTTGGGATAATCAAGAACCATAGTTATTATGCCTCACGCCAAAAAAAACTTGGGGACTAAAAAAAGGCTGGTTGGTGACGGATAAGATTTAAAAATTCCTCCCGGGTACGAGGATCGTCTTGGAATGCTCCAATCATGGCACTGGTGACAGTCCAAGAACCCGGTTTTTGTACCCCCCGCATTACCATACACATATGGCTGGCTTCCATCACTACAGCCACCCCTAAGGGTTCCAGAATGGATTGCACCGCTTCGGCAATTTGACGAGTTAGCCGTTCTTGCACCTGTAGACGACGGGAATACATTTCCACAATGCGTGCTAATTTGCTCAGCCCTACTACCTTTTGATTGGGGATATAAGCCACATGAGCCTTACCCATAAAGGGTAGCATATGGTGTTCACAAAGGCTGAATACATTGATGTCCCGAACCAGAACCATTTCACTGTGCCCCTCATCAAAAATGGCACCATTGACCAATTCTTCTAAGGATTGTCCATAGCCGCTCGTGAGAAATTTCATTGCCTCAGCAACCCGTTTTGGAGTTCTTAACAATCCTTCCCTAGACGGATCCTCACCAACTCCTAATATAAGGGTGCGGACAGCGGACTCCATATCGGCTTGATTGACCGAAGTAGGGGATTCGGAAGGCAGGGGACTGCTCAACCGTACCTCCAAAGGATCGGTAGCACCTTTGACGCTATTCACGCTAATGGAATTGCCAGAGCCGTTTACAGAGTGGGAAGTTGCAATGGTCATAATTTAATTGATAAGGATGGAAATGTGAACAATCAAGAAGTATCCAAACCGTAGACAAATTGAATCAAATTGGAGGGACTCTATGATAATAAACCAGCACGGCTATTATTGAAGCCAGATGATCATTGGATTAAAGTACCCCTGCGGTTGGCATCACTGTCAATTCTTCAATTACGAACTCTTGGGGTAACTGTACAGCTTGTAAAACCACGTTAGCCACAACCTCAGGGGTTAACATGGTACTACGATCAAAATTGACATGCACGGTGTCAGAATCCCAAATGGGGGTGTTGACAGCACCTGGACATACCGTTGTGACTCGGATGCCATGTTTACGTTCCTCAACAGCCAGTACCTTAGATAAACTAATTAAAGCTGCTTTGCTGACACAGTAAGCCCCCCAACCGGAGAATGCTTGATGTCCTGCAATGGAGGAAATATTGACAATTGTGCCATGTTGGCGATCGCGCATTCCTGGCAAAACTCCCTGAATACATTGAAACACACTGGTGAGGTTCAAATCCAATACCTTCTGCCAATCTTGGCAAGGGGTATTCAACAGATCGGCAGTGTAACCCATGCCTGCGTTATTCACTAAAATACTAAGAGGTTCTAATTCGGCACCAATGGTGGCAATTTTATCTTTCACCTCACTGACGACTGAAAGATCCATTGCATAGGTTTTCACAGTAATTCCAGTGGGTGTGAGCTGAGTTGCCAATTGTTCCAATCGTTCCTTCGATCGACTTACTAAGGCAAGATGAATACCAGCCTTTGCAAAACTAAAGGCAATTGCTTTACCGATACCTGAACTGGCTCCGGTGATTAATGCAACCGGATAAGGAGTCGAAGTCATAGGGTTGGGAGTAGAGAATCAAACGATGATGAAACTGTTTAATGAAGTTAATTTGCCTTGACAATTCTCTGACCTAAATGTTGGAAAAAATACTGGGCTTCATCCCCTAAATGAACTTAAAGACTTTGCGCTAGTTGCCACCAATAAAACTGTGGATAAAGCCTGTGAATTGGGTTAGTTAGGAGTTAGAAGGAGGGATGTACCTATCATGACTTCCAATGGATCGGAATGCCCCCCGTGACTAAACAACAATTTTGTTTCATTTGATTTGCGTCAAAGGCTCTAGGTTTCCATTGCCTTATCAGCTTCCCCTATTTCTAATCGCAACTCTGACAAGACTTCCAACCTTATTATTTATTTTGGAGTATCTCAGATTTGGACGGTCAATTACCTCTTTCACACTAACACAAAGCCGTCCTGGAAGGACGGGGTTTTAGACCCATCTTTTTGATAAATTCTCCTAGCCTATTCAGGCTAGGAAAAAAATTAACTCAGACCATGATTTTAACAAAAAGACAAACATTTGTTTTATTAAAAATACTTTAATAAGTGTTACAAATTTATAGTATCACCAAGGAAAACGTAAATAAATAATTCATCTTGGTCAATGTTACTATTTTAATTCTGTCTGGTTTTCCTGGCAACCCAGTATTACAGATTCATGAATTTAACAACTGCTGCCTTGCTAAGCCTCTTCCTGATAGGGGGAATGGATCTCGTCAACCCCCATCTCGCCAGAGCTAATGGGGGGTTACTCGTTTCTGCGGCATCTAGCCTGAAAGATATTTTAACGGAAATAAAATTTTTGTATCAGAAGAAGAACCCTATCCTCCCCCAATTAGTTTTTAATTTTGGAGGTTCGGGGGCATTATTACGGCAAATTGAACAGGGCGCACCCGTTGATATCTTTATTTCCGCCGCCAATACCCAAATGGATAGATTAGATAAAAAGGGGGTATTGGTTCCCAATAGCCGTATTTTCCTAGCGAGTAATCGGTTGGCGTTGATTGCTGTCCGGGAATCAGCCATTGTGTCCAGTTTTGAGAGTCTCACCCAACCCAATGTTAAACGAATATCTATGGGAGAACCCCGCATCGTTCCATCTGGACAATATGGGGAGGAGGTGCTCCGTCATCTAAATCTGTTAGAGGCAGTCAGGTCAAAACTAGTTTACGGTAATTCTGTTCGACAGGTACTCCAATCTGTTGAAAGTGGAAATGCTGACGCGGGCTTTGTATATATTACGGATGCCAAAATTTCTACTAAAGTAAGAGTTGTCACCATAGCCCCAGAGACCCTCCATTCTCCTATTATTTATTCAGTAGGGGTCTTAAAAAATAGCAAACGTATATCCATCGCCCAAGCATTTGTCCGATATCTAAGCAGTGGTGAAGCCAAGTTTGTTCTACGGAAATATGGTTTTACAGTGCCTTGAAAATATTATCTCTATACAACTGTAGTGATGACCATCCCCACCGATTTATCCCCCCTATGGACTTCTCTCAAGGTATCGTTGTTGGCATTGGTTTTTACCTTTTTTATGGGTGTAACAGCAGCTTACTGGATGCTAGGTTATCACGGAAAATGGCGATCGCTGGTGGAAGGGGTTTTGATTTCTCCTCTGGTTTTGCCCCCCACCGTCGTTGGTTTTATATTACTCATCGTATTAGGTAATAATGGACCAATTGGCAAACTATTAATGTCTTTTGACTTGAGTATTGTTTTTACATGGTACGGGGCAGTCATCTCTGCCACCTTGGTTGCTTTTCCTTTAATGTATCGAACTGTACTGGGAGCTTTTGAGCAAATTGACAATAACCTGATTGAAGTTGCCCGTAGCTTGGGAGCATCTGAGTGGAAGATATTTTATCGAGTGATGATGCCGCTGGCTTTTCCAGGAGTGATGGCGGGGGTGGTGCTATCCTTTGCCCGTGCCTTGGGGGAGTTTGGCGCTACCCTAATGTTGGCAGGAAATATTCCGGGGCAGACCCAAACAATGCCAATGGCTATTTATTTTGCTGTAGAAGCTGGATCCGTTGGTGAAGCATGGTTTTGGTCTATAGTTATTATCGTCACCTCCTTAACTGGGGTTGTTACCATCCAAGATTGGCAAAACCGACGACAAAAAAGTGTCTCTGATTTTACTTCCACAATAGAACCTAGGGGATCTGCTACCAAAGCGTTCCTTCAAGTAACTACAGCCGAACCCCCTCGGGTGACTGGGTTATTTGTCACAATACAGAAGTATTTGGTGAACTTTAATCTTGACCTTACCTGCCAACTGGTTAACAACTCCACCTTGGGGATATTGGGAGGATCAGGGGCGGGAAAAACTATGCTTTTGCGGTGTATTGCAGGACTTGAACGTCCTACCCATGGACAAATAATATTAAATGGACAAGTTTTATTTGACTCTGAAACTGGCAAAAATGTGCCAAGTCGGGATCGTCGGGTAGGGTATGTGCCCCAAAATTACGCCCTGTTCCCCAATATGACTGTAAGCCAGAATATTGCCTTTGGTTTACCACCATCCCCATCTGTCATCAATATTGACCAATTGATTCATTCTCAACTTGAAGACCTATATTTAAGGGGGTATGGCGATCGCTATCCCCATCAACTTTCTGGTGGGGAACAACAGCGAGTTGCCTTGGCTCGAGCCATAGTCAGCCAACCGAAAATCCTGCTCTTGGATGAACCCTTCTCAGCATTGGATACGTATTTACGGAGTCAAATTGAACAAACAACAATCTCTACTTTGAGACACTTTCAGGGACTTAGTGTACTGGTCTCTCATAACTTGGATGAAATCTATCAAACTTGTGGCAACATCTTAGTCTTAGATCAAGGGAAAGTACTGGCAAATGGTTCCAAGCATGAAGTTTTTGAGCATCCTGCCCGGTTGAGGGTTGCCCAATTAACGGGTTGTCAAAATATTTCTCCCATTGAAATAATCAACCCGCACCAAATTTTGGCTATTGACTGGGGCATACAACTACAAGTAAAGCAACCATTAACCAATTGCTGGGCTTATGTGGGTATTCATGCACATCAAATTCAGTTTGTGGAAGACCCAAACCAAGTGAATACCTTTCCCTGTTGGTTAGTTTCAACCAGTGAAACTCCCTATGGAATCACCTTATTTCTTCGGTTCCAGTCCCAACTTCCAGTATTTCAAAACTATCATGTGCAACTCGAATTGCTGAAAGACAAATGGGAAACGATGCAACAAAACCCCTTTCCCTGGTTAATCCAACTCCAACCAAGGGGGCTTATCCTGTTGGAG